>JAWOCH010000144.1:0-4136 GCA_046483865.1 Candidatus Brocadiia bacterium
GAGCCGTTCCCTGCGCAGGATCCTTATGTAGCACAGGCGCCCTCGCCTGTGGCCCTTCCCAGCCGGGGGCGGCTGGGCTACAAGCCATGGTTTCTACAAAACAACTTCAGAATTCAGACTTCCTGCTGTCCGTAGTATGCATCCGGGCCGTGTTTGCGCCGGAAGTGCTTGTTCAGCAGCGGCTCCGGCAGTGGAGCGACGTCCGGCCGCAGGGCGACGGTTTGGAGGGCCATGCGGGCGACCTCCTCCAGGGCAATGGCGTTGCGCAGGGCGTCCTGGACCGTGGCGCCCCACGTGAACGGCCCGTGTCCGGGCACCAGCGCCGCCGGCACGTGGTCGGGGTCGAGCCCGCCGACCCGGAAACGCTCGACGATGACCGCGCCGACCCTGCCTTCGTAATCGCTCTCTATCTCCGCGGCCGTGAGCTGGCGGGTCACCGGCACGGGACCGGCGAAGTGGTCCGCGTGCGTGGTGCCCAGGCAGGGGATCTCCCGGCCGGCCTGCGCCCAGCCCACCGCGCACGTCGAGTGGCTGTGCACGACGCCCCCGATGCCGGGGAAGCCGCGGTAGAGCGCCAGGTGGGTGGGCGTATCGGAGGACGGGCACATCTCGCCCGCCACCGTCTCGCCGGTGTCCAGCGACACCGTCACGATGTCCTCAGGTTGCAGATCGTCGTAGGCGACACCGCTCGGTTTGATCAGCACCAGGCCCGCTTCCCGGTCGGCGGCGCTGGCGTTGCCCCACGTGAGCACGGCCAGCCCGGCGGCGGGGACGTCCATGTTGGCGCGCCACACGGCCTGTCTGAGTGCATCCTGAGCCACGGTCACCTCGGTTCAGTGAGCGGGCGGGCCGGGAGTATCACTCCTCCTGGCCTGCGATAAGATGGGCTGTAAGCACGTCAGAGAGGGCTCTGCGCAGCTCGTCGTAGAGGGCTGCGTTCGCTTCTCCCTCCCTGGCAACCAGAAGGTGCAGTGGGATGCCGAACAGGTCCGAGACCCTGGTCAAGAAGCGCCGGCCGGGGCGCCGTCCACCCTCCACCTGGCTCAGGTAGGAGGGCGTAACGTCGAGCGCCTCAGCCGCCTCCTTCTGTGAGAGGCCGTGGGCTACCCTGAGGGCCTTCAACGTGCGGCCCAGGTTCATGATAGTCGGTGTTTCCGCCATGGGTCCAGGCCTCCATAGACGGTCAATCCACGCTGGATCTTCTTCGCCAGTGCGAAGCCTGTCAAGAGAGATTAACGTATTGTTAAACTAATGCAACTCGGCTTCGGCGGTATGAGCCTTGCCGGGATGTGCCTGCCGGTCGACCCGCCTCAGGTGCGCACCTCGTCGCGTATCTCCAGCAACCCTTTCATGACCGTATACAGGCCGGCCTCGTAGTCCCGCGTGCCGAACGCGTCGTGCAGGGCGCGGTAGAAGCCGAACAGTGTCTCGTAGACGCCAGCGGCGTCCGGGTCGGGCGTGTAGACACGGTCTCGGACGCCGGTCATCGTGCCGATGGCCTGGTTGAAGTCGTCGTGGCCGCCGGCTTCGCGGCCGGCCACCACGGCGCCGGCCATGGCGGCGCCCAGTGCGCAGGTCTGCTCGCTGCGGCTGACCTGCATCGGCCGGTTCAGCACGTCCGCGTAGATCTGCATCAGCAGCGGGTTCTTGTAGGCGATGCCGCCGCAGTTGACCAGGCGTTCGACGGCGAGGCCGTACTCCTCGAACCGCTCGACGATGACGCGCGCGCCGAAGGCTGTGGCCTCGATGAGGGCGCGGTAGATTTCGGCGGGGCTGGTGTGCAGCGTCATGCCGAGCAGGGCGCCGGTCAGGCGCTGGTCCACCAGCACGGTGCGGTTGCCGTTGTGCCAGTCCAGCCCCAGCAGGCCGCTCTCGCCGGGGCGCAGCTCTGCGGCGGCGGCGGTCAGCGCCTCGTGGGAACCGGCCTCCGCCCCGCCCGGCTGCACGTAGTTGACGAACCAGTTGAAGATGTCGCCCACCGCCGATTGCCCCGCCTCCAGGCCATGATAGCCCGGCAGGATGGACTCCGGCACGATGCCGCAGAGGCCGGGGATGTCCGGCAGGTCCTCTTCCAGCGGCGCCACCATCATGTCGCACGTTGACGTGCCGATGATCTTGACCAGCGTGCCGGGCCGGATACCCGCCCCGACGCCGCCCAGGTGCGCGTCGAAGGCGCCCACGGCCACCGGAATGCCCGCCGGCAGGCCCAGGCGGTCCGCCCACTCCTCGGTTAGCGTGCCCGCCGCGTTGCCGACGTGGTAGGCCGTGTCCGGCAGCGTGCGGCGCAGCCGCAGGAGGCGCTCATCCAGCTCCGCCAGGAACTCCTCGTCGGGGTAACCGTCCCAGGCGGGGTTGAACATGGCCTTGTGGCCGGCGGCGCAGATGCCTCGCTTGATGCTTTCGGGGGCCGTGTTGCCGGTCAGCACGGCGGGTATCCAGTCGGCGATCTCCACCCACGTGTGGGCCGCCTCGAAGACCTCCGGCTCGGTGCGCAGGCAATGGAGCGTCTTCGACCAGAACCACTCCGACGAATACGTTCCGCCGCACTTGGCCAGGTAGTGCGGCCGCAGGCGGGATGCCTGGCGCGTGATCTCCTCCGCCTCCGCGTGGCCGGTGTGGTCCTTCCACAGCCAGGCCATCGCGTCGGGGTTGTCGGCGAACTCATCGTCGAAGGCCAGTGGCGTCCCCTGCGCGTCCACCGGAAGGGGCGTGCTGCCGGTGGTGTCCACGCCGATGCCGATGACGTTATCGGCGGAGAAGCCCTGGTCCTCGGCCCGTTCGAGGGCGTCCCTCACGCATGCTTCGATGCTTTCCACGTAATCGGCGGGATGCTGACGGGCCAGCTCCGGCTCCTTCGGATCAACGATGACCCCGGCCTCCCCGCGCTGGTAGTCCCAGACGCTGGTGGCCACCTCCCGCCCGTCCGCCGCGTCCACGATGAGCGCGCGCACGGAGTTCGTCCCGAAGTCCAGACCGATCGTGTAAGCGTTGGGCATGTGTCCTGGTCTCCTCGCTACCACTGCTCCATGTCCACGAGCACCTTCAGCACGCCGGGCTCCTCGCTGGCGGCCAGCTCGTATGCCTCGGTGGCCTTCGAGGCGGGCAGTGTGTGGGTCACCAGCTTCTCCGGCTCGATCAGGCCGTCCTCGGCGAGCCCTATGCAGTCCCCCAACGTGTGCAGGCTGCGGCGGACCAACCGGATGGTCAAGCCCTTCCTTCGGGCGGAACCGCAGCCGAAGCACAGCCGGTCGTCTTCCGTAATGCCCACCACGGCGACATGACCGGCGGGGGCGGCCACCTCGCACATGTTCCACACGGTGTCGGCGGCACCGGCGCACTCGAAGACGACGTCCGCCCCGTGGCCGCCAAGTGCTGCCAGCGTTCGGCTGGCCGCGTCCTCGCGCGCGCCTTCCTCGACACATACTGTTGCGTCGGCGCCCATCCTTTCCGCCCTTTCCAGGCGGTCCGGCAGCAGGTCCACGCAGACGGTGCGCAGCCCACGCCGGAGGCGCAGCAGTTCCAGCACGCACGTGCCCAGCATGCCGGTGCCCAGGATGACCACCCGCTGGCCGGCCCGCGGCTTGACCAGGCGTATGGCATGGAGCGCGATGGCCATCGGCTCCAGCACCACGCCCGCCTCGTCGCCGATCTCGTCCGGCAGCGGCACGCACAGATGGGCGGGGTGGGTGATGTATTCGGCCAGCGCGCCGGAGACCGGCGGCAGACCCAGGAAGCGGTTCTCGGGGCAGACGTTCTCCAGACCCGTTCGGCACCAGCGGCAGCGTCCGCAGGTCATCGAGGGCTCGACCGAGACGCGCCGGCCCACCAGCTCCTCGTCAGCGTCGGTCCCGACGGCCGCGACCTCGGCCACGCACTCGTGCCCGATCACGTGGGGTTTCTCCATCCGGGCGTCGCCGATATGCCCGCTGCGGAACAGGTGCATGTCGGAGCCGCAGACGCCGACCTTGCGCATCCGAAGCAGGGCCTCTCCGGCGCCCGGTTCGGGAGTGGGGACCTCCCGCACCGCGAAGCGGCGGGGCGCTTCCAGGACGATCTGTCTCACGGTCGTTCGTGTCACCTCTCGTGTACTTCTCGATCCAGCTTCCGGATTTTCATAGCCCCACCCTCAGCAGCAG
>JAWOCH010000132.1:0-8509 GCA_046483865.1 Candidatus Brocadiia bacterium
CATTTAAGTCCGAATAATTTCTGTCATGAGAAGGTTCATAATTCGGCGTATCATCCAGGCTCTCCTGCTTTCTTTCCCTTCTTATCACATCAATCATGAGGAGGCGGCGCTCGATGTGTTCCGCGACGCAGGCGCGGAGGTCGAAACCGTTGTGCCGCGCAAGCTGTCGATCAGCCCCTGTCTGAGCTGTAACGCGTGCTTCGAGAACGGCGCGTGCGTGCAGCAGGACCAGATGCAGGACCTATACGTGCGCTTCTGCGAGGTGGATCACGTGGTGGTGGCCTCGCCCATCTACTTCACGGCGCTGCCGGGCCACTTCAAGGTGATGATTGACCGGTTCCAGTGCTTCTGGGCGCGCACGTATCTGCTGGGAACGCCGCCGGAGCCGCGCCGGACGGGCATGTTCCTGTGCATTGGGGCGATGGGTCGGGAGCGTTACTATCGCTCCTGCCTTACGACGGTCAAGACGTGGCTGTCGGTGCTGAACATGGCCTGTCCGGTGAGCCGGTTCTTCCCGGACCTGGACGCACGGGACGACATAGAGACACACGGCGAGTACCTCGACGAAGCCCGCAGGGCGGCCGAAGAGCTTCTGGCCTATCGGCTGCCGCAGGACTGAGCCGTCGGCTCAGCCGCGTCGCAGGGCGCCGATGATGGGGCTGGCGGCCACGGCGAACATCAGGCACAGCAGTCCGAAGGCGTCGCCGTGGCGCATATATGGGCTGCTCTGGTCACACAGCCGTATCGGGGCGGCCAGGGAGCCGGCCCGAAGCGGCGGCAGGTCAGCGTAGATCTCCCCCCGGGGGCCGATGAAGCACGAGATGCCCGTGTTGGCCGCCCGGACAACTGTAGCCCGCGTCTCCACGGCCCGGAACACGGCCATGGCCAGATGCTGACGCAGTTCCCCCGGCACCCAGTACCAGCCTTCGTCGGACAGGTTGACCAGGAAGTCTGCCCCCGCCCGTCGAAACCGGCGCACCAGGGCGGGGAATACGTCCTCGTAGCAGATGAGCGCGCCGAAGCGCAGACCCCCGCCCCCGCCGTCGGGAATGCGGAAGATGACCGTCTCCTCGCCCGGCTGGTTCTGCCGGGTCAGGGGTGTGAATGCCTGCAGGAAGGGCAGGGCGTCCCGCAGCGGGATGTACTCCCCGAAGGGGACCAGTTGCATCTTGTCGTAGCGTTCGAGGCGCCTGCCGGCCGGATCCAGAAGGAACGCGCTCACTCCGTAGTCGGTCACGTGCGGCCCGTAGAGCAAGCTGGAGACGTAGCTGGCGCCGGGCCGGGGCAGGTAAGCCGGGCCGCCGACCAGCAGATGGCAGCCCACCTGCTCGCCGGTTCGGGCCAGCAGGCTCAAGGCACGCGTGAGGGATTGGCCCTGGCGCAGGAGGTTCTCCCGGTCGAATGCATCCCGCGCCGCCTGCGCGGCCGCGACGAAGAAACGCGGTTCCACGTTGAGGGGAAGCTGCAGGGTAGTCTCCGGCCAGACAACCAGCACGGGGCGGCGCTCCTGAAGCTCCAGCGTCAGGTCCGCGGCCACGTCTACTTCTCTCTCGATCTCCTGGTAGAGCTCCTCCAGCGTCTTCGCACCGAAGATGTCCGAGACGCGGCGCGGGAAGTTCTGCTGCACCACTCCCACCACCGGGCCTTCCTGCCATCGGACCCTGGCCGCGGCCGCAGTGCCCAGAGCCCAGCACAGCACCAGCAGCCCCGCGCAGGCCGCCAGCGTGCGCCCGTGCCGCGCAGCCGGCCGGCCGTGCTTAGCGGAATGGAAGCCCCACAGCGCCGCCGCGAGGGCAGCATTCACGAGGAACACGAGAAAGCTCAGCGCATACACCCCACCCCAGGCGGCGTTTTGCACGAGTCCAGGCACCAGGTACTGCGTATATCCGAGGAACAGCCAGGGGAAGCCGGGTCCCAGCCGGGCCCGGCAAAGTTCCAGCCCGGCCCACACCGCAGCCCCCAGCACCGGCCACAGGATAGGGTGGCGACGCTGGACCCAGCGGATGGCGACCGCCGCCACGACGAAGTAGAGCCCGACGTAGACCGACAGGCCCAGCCAGCCCGGAACGGCCACGCTGGCAACCCAGGCGAAAGCGGGCAGGCAGGCGGCGGCACCAGCGGAGGCTCCTGCCAGCGCCGCCCCGCCCCAGCCCCTCGCCCGGTGCAGGACCAACAGCAACGGGACGAAAGCGACGAACGCAACGGCCCCGAAGTCGGCCGGGGGGAAGGAGAGTGCAAACAGCAGGCCGCTGACAGCCCCCGCCAGCAGCAACCGGCCGGTCGGCGGAGCCGGCCGCGGCGAGGCGCGGCCGGCTCCGGATGTCTGGCCGGTGGTGGGATCGCTGATCAGCGGAACAGGACCTTAAGCATGAGGAACAGGGCGATGGCGCCAACGAATCCGTTGCCAGTCCACATGGCCGGGCCCACCGGCAGCGCGCCGGCCTCTGCCGCTACCTGACCGAAGATCAGGAACGGGTAGAACACGGCCAGAACGATGGCGAAGCTGATGCCAAAAGCGATCATGGTGCTCCGGCCGCCGGCCATGACGCCCAGAGGTATGCCCAGCAGAGCAAAGACCAGGAGGGACACGGCCTGCGCTAAGCGTTTGTGGATCCGCAGCCGCACCGACAGCAGATCTTCCTGCTCTTCGGCCTGGCGCACCCGCTGGCGGAGTTCCTTTCTCTCGGCCGCAAGCTTGGCCTCCTGCTGTTCCAGCACTTCGATCTGCTCCCTGACGCGCGCGGCGTGGCTCTGCGCGTCGCTCAGAGCTATACGGGCTTCCTCGGCGGCGGTGCGCAACTGCTGGATTTCCTCGCGGCGGGCCTCCTGCTGTTGCTGGAGGGATTTGCGCTGCTTCTCCAGCTCGACGATGCGGTCGTAGTCGGTGTGCTCGCCGCCGGGGTCGCGGGCTTCGTTGATGCTGGCGACGCAGTCGAGCAGTTGGGTCTGGATGAGTTCTGCTTGCTTCTGGGCTTCCTCGATGCGGCGCCGGCAGCGCTCGATCTCCTCTTCCTGACGGCGCCGCTCCTGCACCGCGTATCGCTGGTAGCGGTCCCGCAACCCCTCCAGGGTGTCCTGAAGGTCGTTGATCTCGGCCTTCTTCAGGCTCAGCTTCTTCTTCTGCTTCTTGAGGTACTGCTCGGGCCGCTCCAGCTTCGGACGACCGGCGGTCTCCCGGCGCAGTTGCTCCAGGCGCCCGACGAGCTGCGCCGTGGGCAGATGCTTCTCATCGGTGGCGATCTCCTCGGAAGACTCCGGCGCGAGGCTCAGCGAGAAGATACCGCTCTTGGACCTGGTGGTTATGGCCTCGCTGTAGGTCTGCCCGCCGAAGTGGGTGATGACGCAGTCCTCCATTTCGAAGGTGACTGTCTCCGGTTCGGCCTGGTCGGTGCGCACCGTGGCATAGGCGGCGCGCATGATCATCTCCGGCCGCGCACCCGATTTCTCCAGGAGTATGGGGTTCGTCAGGCGGCCGTTGACGAAGTCGTCGTACTGGATGACGACCGACTCGAAGCTGAACTGCCGGCGCGAACTCAGTATCACCCTGTCCAGCAGTATCTGCTTCAGTGCCCGGTATTTCAGCTTCTTGATGGACGCTCTGGCCCGGGGCACCAGCTCGAACTGGAACACCGTGACCAGCAGCGTCAGTCCCACCGCCACCAGCAGCACCGGGTGGATAACGCGGAACAGATGCACCCCTCCCGCGCGCAGAGCGATCAGCTCGTTGTCCGCCGACAGCCTGCCGAAGGTCATCACCACGGCCGTCAGGAACGCGCTGGGCAGCACCATGGGGACGCAGTAGGCGAACAGCGGAGGCAGCAGCCGGTGCAGACGCACCACGTCCAGACCCTCGTGCAGCAACTGCATGCAGAACCCCACCATCATGATCAAAACGAGGGTGGCAAACGCCGGCACAAGCGCGCTGGTGACGTCCTTCAGCACGTATGTTTGCAGCTTCTTCATGGCCCGCCTGCCATTTTAGTCCATGGGCGAGCAGGGGGGCAAGGTTCCGGCCCGGGGGCTGAACCCGCAGTCCTGGTTGCACAGAGAGGCCGGGCGTGGGATAATGGATGCTTCAAGGGCAGATCGCCGCCCCCGACCTTGACCGGTCGGGCTGTTCCCTGGTCAAATAGGCTCTTTCGCTGGCATCTGGTGAGGCAGGCCGCAATGCCGACGCGGGCACTGATCTCGGACATACACGCCAACCTGGAAGCGCTGGAAGCGGTTCTTAAGGAGATCCGCCACCGGGGCATAGATGAGATATGGTGCCTGGGCGACATCGTCGGCTACGGGCCGGATCCGGTCGAGTGCGCCGATCTGGTCAAACGCAACTGCTCCCTGTGCCTGATGGGCAACCACGACTGGGCCGTCCTGAACAGCCCGGTGGGGTTCAACACGCTGGCCACGGCCATGGTCTACAAGACCAAGGAGTGGCTGCGGGTCACCGACGTATCCACCGATGAGGACAGAGAGCGGTGGCACTTTCTGTCGCAACTGCCGCTGAGCGCTGAGACTGACGGCACTCTCATGGTGCACGCTTCGCCGCGGGCCGAACTGAGCGAGTACATCCTGCCCTCCGACGTGTCCCATGATCCGGAGAAGTTCGAGGAGATCTTCTCGATGATTGACCAGGTCTGCGTGGTGGGCCACTCGCACGTGCCCTGCTGCATCACCGAGGACCTGGACCTGACGCTGATCCGCGATGACGTGCACGAAGTGCGGCTTGACGACCGGAAGATGATCATCAACATCGGCTCGGTCGGCCAGCCCAGGGACGGGGACAACCGGGCCTGCTTCGTGACGATGAACCAGGACGTGGTCCGCTACGTGCGCGTGCCCTACAACTACCGCAAGACGATGGAGAAGATCGGCGAGCTGGGCGACGAGTACCAGATGCTCGGCTATCGGCTGGGCCTGGGTCGGTAGGCAGGCGCACTGCTCGCGGCGAGGTCTCATGGTTGCCGCCGTTTCCACAGTATGGATCGCCGCCCTGTCCATGATGGTGCTGGGGGTGCTGTTCGGGTTGGGGCTGGTGCTTGCCGCCCGGGCATTCAGCACGGGGGAGGACCCCAGGCTCGAGCATGTGCTGGACGCGCTGCCCGGCATCAACTGCGGCGCCTGCGGCTATGCCGGATGCCGGGGCTACGCGGAGGCGGTCGTCACTGAGGGCGAGGACGTGGACATGTGCCTGCCCGGGGGGCCGGAGACGGCTCACGCCGTGGCTGACCTGATGGGGGTCGAACTGGGCGAGACGGTGAAGCTCCGCGCCGTGGTGCACTGCCAGGGCGGCCGCAGCAAGTGCCCCGACCGGTTCGAATACCGCGGCGAGCCGGACTGCCTGGCGGCTCACCTGGCCGCCGGCGGACCCAAAGCGTGCCGCTACGGGTGCCTGGGCTTCGGCTCGTGTGCGGCGGCCTGCCCGTTCGGCGCTATCAGCATGAGCGATGAGCGCCTGCCGGTGATCGATCCGGACAAGTGCACCGCCTGCGGCATCTGCGTTGACACGTGCCCGCGCGACCTGATCACGTTGCTTCCGGAGCACTACCACATCTGGCTCGGCTGCTCCTCGCAGGATCGCGGCAAGGCCGTCAAGGACATCTGCGAGGTCGGGTGCATAGCCTGTCAGCTATGCGTCAGGAAGGACCCGCACGACGCCATCGAGATGCGGGGCAACCTGCCCGTGCTGGACCATGACGCAGCGGAGGGCGACTTCCAGGTGGCGGCAGAAGTCTGCCCCATGAACTGCTTCGTGGTCGAGGGCGCGTCCGCCGAACCGGTCGCTGCTGCTGCGCAGTCCGAGCAGGGCGAGGGCACCGAGTGAGCCCCACTCAACCGGCCGCTGCCCAGGCGCCCGCATCCTCATCTTCCGACTCGGCGAGCCAGCCGTCGGCACCCCAGACTGAGGAACCGGCCAGCGCTTCCTCGTAGAGCCAGGCCTCGCCGCCGCTCAGGGCGCTTGTGCCGGATCCCGGCACGTCCATCCCGGTCATCAGGGGCCCCTGTCCGACGCCGACGGTCGCGAGCTTGCCTCCTGCGCGTGACCAGCTCTTTCCCTGCGGCAGCGAGTGGGTGACTTCCTCACGCACGAAGATGCCGCCGTTGCCGTTCACACCCCAGGCGCAGGTGCAGCCGCTGGAGACATGGGCCAGCTTGCCGGACACCCGGTTCCACCCCGTGCCCAGGGGGTTGCTGTCGGTGACCCCGCTGCGAACGAAGATGCCGTCGTTTGCGTTCAGGCCCCAGACCAGGCCGGTGGCGCCGACCGATATCTTCGCCAGCTTGCCCGACACCCGGTTCCAGCCCGTTCCGTTGACGTCCACCACGGAGACCCCTTCGCGCATGAAGATGCCTCCGTTGGAGTTCAGGCCCCACACGTGCTGACCGCCCGCGGCGATGTACGCCAGCTTGCCCGGTGCCCGGGTCCAGCCTGTGCCGCCGGGGTTGGCCGAGGTGATGCCTTCCCGCACGAAGATGCCTCCGTTCCCGTTGATGCCCCACACGGTGCCCGAGTATCCGACGGCGATCATGTTCAGCTTGCCTGCCACGCGCCCCCATCCCGTGCCGTCGGGCTGGGTATCGCAGATGCCTTCACGGAAGAAGATGCCGCCGTTGGTGTTGACCCCCCACACGCTGCCGGTGCCGACGGAAATCTGCTTGAGTTTGCCCACTACGCCATCCCAGGCCGAACCGGCCAGCACGACGTTGTTTGTGCCCAGGCGGCAAGATATGCCCCCGGTGTCTGCCAGCCCCCAGACGAGTGCCTCCGGCGTGCGTGCCAGGTTGTAGCTGAACGCGTCCCGGGCGCCGTTCGTGTCGCCAGGGACCAGGTTGGCTGCGTCCGAGACGAACGCCACATGACGTCCGTCGGCGCTGACAGCCGCGTTATAGGAGCTGTTGGCGCCCTCCAGGCCATCCCAGGGCAGGCTCACACGCTGGATTGTGTCGGCCTGGCGGTCGTGCACGTAGACGTCAACAGAGCCTGTCGTGTCGTCGGGCACCAGGTTCGTGGCGTAGGAGTGGAAGGCGACGTAGCGGCCGGCGGCGCTGATCGTGGGCCGCTGGCTGGAGTCGTTGCCCTGGGAGCCGTCCCACGCCACGCTCACGCGTTCGGTGGTGTCTGCCTGCAGATCGCGCACGAAGATGTCCAATGCTCCGTTCGTATCTCCGGCGACCAGGTCAGGGGCCCAGGAGTGGAAGGTAACATAGCGACCGTTGGCGCTGATGTCAGGATCGTAACTGGCCCCATTGGCCTCGTTGCCGCTGGAGTCCACGCTTACCCGCTGGACGGCGTCCAACGTCCGGTCGTAGACGAAGATATCGTCATCTCCGTTGGTGTCGCCCGGGACCAGGTCGGTCCCGCGGGAAAGGAAGGCGACGTAGCGGCCGTCGGCGCTGATGCTCGGGGTGTAGCAGCCGCCTTCGCACTCCCCGCCGCCGGTCTGCAGGCTGACACGTTCCGTAGTGCCGGCTTGCAAGTCGCGCACGAAGATATCCTTGCCGGCGTTTGTGTCGCCGGCCACAAGGTTCGAAGCGGCCGAGTGGAAGGCGACGTATCGGCCGTCGGCGCTGATGTCCGGGCTGCTGCTATCGCCGTTGCCCTGGTTCTCCGCACTGTCCACGCTCGCCCGTTCGAGAGTATCAGCCTGGCGGTCGTAGACGAAAATGTCCGTGTGTGCATTCGTGTCGCCGGTCACCAGGTTGGTCGCGTCCGACTCGAAGGCCACGTAGCGCCCGTCAGCGCTGATGCTTGGATTGCCGCTCCAGGCGTCGCCGACGGCGCCGCCGGGCATCCGACTGACCAACTGCGTCTGGCCTGTGAAACGGTCGTGGAGGAACACGTCTGAAGAGCCGTTCACGTCGCAACCTGACGTGTCAAGGTTGCTGGCGCTGGAGTGAAAGGTCACGTAGCGCCCGTCGTGGCTGATGGCGACCGACCAGCTATAGTCGTTACCCTCGCTGCCGTCCGAGGCGATGCTGACCCGCTGGATGGGCTCGGGCAGCGGCGTGTAGGCAAACACGTCGCTGTCCTGATTGGTGTCTCCGGGCACCAGGTTACTCGCCCCCGAGTAGAAGACGACGCACATGCCGTCGGCGCTCACCACCGGCTGCTTGTTCCAGTAGTTCGCCTGTGTCCCCCCGTCGGCCACGCTTGCCAGCAGGGCCGTGTCATACGTCCTGTCGTACAGGAAAACGTCTTCTTCACCGTTCGTGTCTCCGGGCACGAGAGTGGTGGCGGATGACTGGAATGCGACGTAACGGCCGTCGTCACTGATGGCCGGCTCTTCGCTGATGGCGTCGGCCTGGGTGCCGTCGGAAGCCAGGCTCACGCGGTCCACATCCCCGCTCTGGCGGTCGTAGACGAACACATCCGCCTTGGTGTTGGTGTCTCCCGGCACCAGGTTGCTGGCGGCCGACTTATAGGCCACGTAGCGGCCGTTCCCGCTGATGACCACCGGCGATGAGGCGCTGCCGTTGCCCTGCGAACCGTCCCAGGCAACGCTCACCCGCT
>JAWOCH010000341.1:0-21755 GCA_046483865.1 Candidatus Brocadiia bacterium
GAGCCGTGCACGGTGGCCGTCCCGCCCTTCAGTCCCGGCAGATAGGTCCTTCGGCTCATCAGAGCATAGGCGCCGTAGCCGGCCGCGGCGATACCCGCCACCAGCCCGAGCCCGTAGTCCCGCAACAGGCGCAGCCACGAGCGCTCGGGGCGCTGCTGCTCCTCCACAACAAGTCGTCCCATGGCCGTCAGGGCTCCTCTACAGTGACCGGCTCGCCGCTTGCCATAGACTCGTTGGCCGCGCAGGTGACCGCCTGCGTGCGGAAGGCGTCGGCGTAGTCGCTGCGGATGCCGCTCCGGTCGCCCGTCTGCAGGGCTTCGATGAAGGCCTGGTCCTCGGCCAGGAACGCGTCATCGCTGCTGGCGTAGCTGTGCGTTTCGCCGGCGCTCTCGACCGTCAGGTTGAGCTGTCCGGTGGTCAGCTCCAGCCGCCCGGTGCGCGTGAGCACCTCCAGGCCGACGCGGGCCTCCTGCATGGCGCAACTGCTGGTCACCTCGCAGACCATGCCGCTCGCAAACCGGAGGGAGCAGATGCTGGCGTCGTCGGCGGTGTAGTTCTCCAGGTCCGTGATCAGGTCGCGCCGGCGCACGCAGAAGACCGACTCAACCTGCCCGAACAGGTAGCGTGTCAGGTCCACGATGTGTGTGCTCTGCTCGACGATCTGGCCGCCGCTCTGCTCCTTGCGCCGCCACCAGGGCGGGGGAGGCACGTCGCACACGTAAGTGCCGCGGGCCACCACGGGCACGTGCTCGGCCAGGTACTCCAGCGCGCGCCCGACCGTCTCCCGGTAGCGCATCAGGTAGCCCACCGAGGCGAGCAGGTCGGCCGCCCGCACCGCCTCCAGGATGCGGCGCGGCGTCTCCAGGTCGTTCGCGAGGGGCTTCTCCAGGAAGAACGGTATGCCCCGCTCGATGACGGCCAGCTCGATCTCCCCGTGCACGTGCGGCGGCACGCAGATGTAGACGGCGTCCAACTCCTGCTCGGCGAGCATCTCGTCATGGTCGGAGTAAGCGGCCGCGCCGGCAATCTGTGCGGCGGCACTGGCGGCCTTGTCTGCGTCCACGTCCGCGACGGCCACCACCCGGGCCTCCGGTATCTTGCCAAGGGACTGCAGGTGCTGCCCCGCTACCCATCCGGCGCCGACGAAGCCTATCTTGACTGCCATCACAACTCTCCCTCTGGTGTCGCGGGACTTATATCACAGGGCCCCCGCCGAATCAACACGGCCGACGCAGCGCCGTCACGCGCCCTGCCCGGCGACACAGCAACAGGTCAGCGCGATGGGCCGAATCGCGGATCAGCCGCGCGTTCGGCAGATCCACCTCCTCGTAGTGCCGTTCGGCGTCCGGCCGGCTACGGCCTCCCTGCACGTGCCGCGCGATCATCGCCCGACGCAGTTCCTCCTCGGGCGCGTCAACGAACAGGCGCAGGTCGAGCAGCTCGGCAACTTCCTGCCACGGCTCGCGCTCCAGCAGCAGGTAGTTGCCTTCAATGACGGCAATGCCGTCCTCCGGGCCGACCGCCGTCGCGTTCGGCACGGGATCGTGTATCCGCCGGTCGTAGCGCGGCCACGTGGTCTCGTTTTGCTCGCGCAGACATTGCAGGGCCTCCAGGAAGGCCGCCGCGTGGAAGCTCTCCGGCGCGCCCTTCACCGCCTTCAGGGCCACGCTCCGGCCGGTGCCGTCCTCGGTGGAGTGCGTCTCCAGGTAGGCGTTCGGGTAATGGAACCCATCCAGGGGGCACACGACGCAGTGGTCTTCCGTGCCCCTCAGGCGGCTGAGGAGCTCGCATAAGAGGCCGGCGAGCACTGTCTTGCCGGAGGCGCCCGGCCCGGCGATGCCCACCAGCGCGCGCCGCTCCTGCGGCAGGCGGCCGGCCAGGTCGAGGACAGCCTCGCACAGGGGAAGGTAAAACCGCCACAGCTCTTCCATGCTCAGCCGCGCGTCCACCTTGTAGCCCGCCGCCTGGATCGGCAGTCGCGGGCATAGCTGCGCCGTCTCGCGGAACATGGCGACGCGCCGGGACGGATTGGGCGGGAATCCCGCGCGCCGCAATGCCTCCGTTGCGGGATCGGCCTCGATGGCCCGGCCGAGCCGGTCCGGCGGCGGCGTCTCCCCCCGCGCCATCGCCGCCAGCAACGCGTCGAGGTCGGCCGCATCGGCACCGCCCACAGCTACCCCTCCATGATGGAAGCCGCTCTGTCGGGGGACAGGGCCTCCACAACCGCCAGCACGAGCTGCAGCGTGGCGTCGTAGTCCGCGGTGTGGATCACGCCGGCGTGGCTGTGTATGTAGCGCGCCGGCACGCCGAGCAGGACGCTGGGCACGCCGCGCTTGTGGATGTGGATGCTGCGCGCGTCGGTGGCGCCGCCCTCTATCAGGCTCATCTGGTGGGGTATCTCCGCCTCCTGGGCCACCTCGAGCAGGAACTCGTTGAATCGGTGATGGGCAATCGTCCCCGCGTCCAGCACGTAGATGATGGGGCCCTTGCCCAGTTCGGTCTTCACCTCACCCTCGACGCCGGGCACGTCAGTGGTTGGGCCGACGTCCAGGACGATGCAGAAGTCCGGGTCCACCACGTCGGCGGCGGTCTCCGCCCCGCGGGTCCCGACCTCCTCCTGCGTCGTACCCACGCCGTAGACGGTGTTCGGATGGCTACTCTCCGCCAGTGCCTTCAGCATGTCGATCATCAGCGCGCAGCCGATGCGGTCGTCCCATGCCTTCGAGGCCAGCATCTCGCCCTCTCCCAGCCGGTGGAACGGCTGGACGGGCACGATGGGATCCCCGATGCGCACGCCGAGCTTCTCCTGTGCGTGCTCTTTGTCGCGCGCGCCCACGTCAATGAACATCTTCTTGCGCTTTATGACCTTGTCGCGCTGCTCCTTGGGCATCATGTGGGGCGGGGTGCAGCCGATGATGCCGGCCAGGTCGCCCTTGCGCGTCTTCACCTTCACCGCGTGGCCGAGCAGCACCTGGTCCAGCCACCCGCCCAGGGGGGCGAACCGGATGAAGCCCTCGTCGGTCACGTCCTTGACCATGAAGCCGATCTCGTCCATGTGCGCGGGCAGCATGACGCGGGGCGCGTCGTGTTGGCCCTCCTTGCGGCAGATCAGGCTGCCCAGGTTGTCGGTCTCGAACTCGGCGACGCCCTCCAGCTTGCCCTGGATGTAGTCGCGGACCTGGTCCTCGAATCCGGGGACGCCGTCGAGCTGGCTCAGTTCCTCGGCCAGTGTGATACTCTCTTCGTCCATGAGAGGCACCTCTGGGAGTTATGCGCGGTCTGCTGTGTGGACCACCCAGTATAGCAGCCCGCGCGGCAACACGCGATTGCATCCGCAGCGTCAATGTCTACAATGCCCGGAACGCTTCTTCAGCGGGATGCAGCCATGGGCGAACCGACGCCGGCCTACAGAGAGGTGCTCCGGGAGCGGGGGCTGAGCGTGACGCGTCTGCGGCTGGCCATCATGGAGGCCCTTCACAGGGGCGGCAGCGTGGCCACGGCCGCCGGGCTGCTGGAGGAGCTGCGCCGGCAGCACGACGTGCACAAGACGACCGTCTACCGCAACCTATCGGCGCTGGAGGAGGCGGGCCTGCTGCGCCGGGTGCCTTCCGAGGGGCGTGCGTCCTGCTACGAGCTGACCTGCCCGCACAGCCTGCCGGTGCATCCGCACTTCACCTGCCGCTCGTGCGGAGAGGTCATCTGCCTGGAGCCGGTGGACCTGACCGACGTGTGGGAGATGCTGACGGGAGAGCACGGTGTGAATGTGGAGCAGGCCGAGGTGACCTTGACCGGCCTGTGCGCCGAGTGCCGCGGGAGCGGGGACTGAGCGGGGTCACTCCGCCGGTTCGGCGACCGCCTCCGGGGCCTGCTCGGGCTCGGCGCCGACGAAGAAGGCGATGAACGCCTCGATGGTCATCCAGACCGCCAGCAACTGCACCGTCGCGTTGATGACGATCAGGTGAAGCTTCTCGCCCGTGGCCTGGAAGTCCCGGATGAAGTTGATCTCGTTCAGCGCCACCGCGTGGTGCGTCATGACCAGCATGAACAGCATGGGCACGGCGGTGACCAGCCAGCCGAAGCGCGTGCGGCGGCGCAGGTAGATCGTCACCACCAGCAGGGCCAGCGAGGCGAGCAACTGGTTGACGGCACCGAACATGGGCCAGAGCACCAGTGCCCCCTTGCCGCTGGCGCCCGTCCAGAAGGCCAGCAGCGCGGCCGATCCGACGGCGATGCCGGTGGCCAGGTAGCGGTTTTTCAGGAAGCCCAGTGGGCGGAAATCCTGGCCCAGCTCGTTGATCACGTACCGCTGGATACGCGTGGCCGTGTCGAGCGTCGTCCCCGCGAAGGAGGCCACGAAGACGCCCATGATGATCACGCCCAGCGCGACGGGGATGCCGAAGCTGCCCATCATGTTGGCCGAGCCGAAGACGAACGCGTCCAGCTTCGATCCGAGCCCCGCGGCGGCTCCCCAGGAGCTGTAGTGAGCCATCCACGCCTGCTGGCCCCGCAGCACTGAGCCGTCCCCGGTCTTATAGGCGATGCCGATGCCCGCCGCCACGGCCACGATGACCAGGGCGGCCAGGGCGCCCTCCATCAGCATCGAGCCGTAGCCGACGAACAGCGCGTCGCCCTCCCTGGAGACCTGCTTGGGCGTGGTGCCGCTGGCAACCAGGCTGTGGAAGCCCGAGATGGCCCCGCAGGCAATCACCACGAACAGGAAAGGCCACATTGCGGGGGCGCCCTCCGGCTGCAGGTTCAGCGCGGGGGCGGCAATGTGCAGACTGCCCGCCCCCGTGGCCGTCAGCACGCCGAGAAGCAGCAGGCCCATCGCTATGAACAACTGCCAGGCGTTGATGTAGTCTCGCGGCTGCAGCAGCGTGGTCACCGGCAGCGTGGAGGCGACGAACGCATAGCCGAGCAGCAACACCGCCCAGGCGCCCATCGCCGGCATCGCACCCAGGTCGGGCATGTGAATGGGCAGCCAGTGGCCGAGCACCACCGTCACGTACATGGCCACCACCGCCACGAGCGTGGCCAGCTTCACGTTGGCGCTCTTCTTGTAGATGGCGTAGCCGAGCCCCAGCGCGATGGGCACCTCCATCCAGATGGGGAACACGCTCTGCGGGTAGCGCCGGAAGACGATGGCGATGACCATCGCGAAGACGGCGATGACGATCCACAGCTCGAAAAACACGATGAGGAAAAAGATCGTGCGCACGCGGCGATTCACGTAGCGTCCGGCGACTTCCGACAGGGACTTGCCCTGGTTGCGCAGGCTGATGACCAGGGCGCCGAAGTCGTGCACCGCCCCCATGAAGATGCTGCCCACGAAGACCCATATCAGCGCCGGAACCCAACCCCAGATGATGCCGATGGCCGGCCCCACGATGGGTCCGGTGCCGGCGATGGAGGTGTAGTGGTGGCCGAAGATGATGCCCTTGCGGGTCGGCACATAGTCCACGCCGTCCGACAGCTCGTGGGAGGGGACGGGGCGCTGGTCGTCCAGCTTGAAGATGCGCCGCGCGAGGAACTTGCCGTAGAGCTGATAGGCGATCAGGAAACCCACCAGCGGGACGACGGCCAGCAGCAGTGCATCCATGGCGTCCCCTTCCGACGTGCGACGAACGAACCAGGGCTCGGGAACCCAATAGTGTAGGGAGGCCGACGGGGACGGTCAAGGCGTTTTCCGGCGGCTTTCGGTGGCGGTTTGCCGCAGCAGGGCGGCCTGCTACAATGCGCGGGCGCTGTCGGCGATCATCGCGCAGACATTCGGGAAGGGACCCCAGTGGCCGCATTCCTCGCTCAGGTCAACCCCGCCAACGCCGCCGCGCCCCTCGGTCCGGCCGGGCCGGAGGGCGGATGGCAGGCGCTGACCGTAGCGGCCGTGTACGTGGCCTTCCTGCTGGGGACAGTGCTGTATCTGCTCTGGAAGCTGCCGCGCGGAGGCGACCAGGACGAGGCAGGCTGACCGCCGGTTCAGTCGGTCGGCAGCAGTACAAAACGCGCGTTGCCCGTCTCCCCGTCCAGTATACGCAGCAGGATTGGCTTCTCTCCTCGGGCCTCTTCTACCAGGCTGCGGTAGTCCTCGACGGAAACCACTTCTTCGCGGTTGACGCTCAGGATCACGTCCCCCGGCCGGATCAGCTCCGCCGCCGGCCCGTCCGGGTCAACGTCCGCCACCAGGACACCCGCCAGTTCCGGCCGCCCCAGGTGCTCGGCGATCTCGGGAGCCAACTCCTGCACCCGCAGCCCGAGTCGGTCGGCGTCCTCCGGCGCGGCGCGCCCCTCGCGGCTGCCCAACTCGACGGATAGCTCGACCTCCTCATCATCGCGCCAGACGGTCAACGTGACCTCGGTGGCCGGCGGAGTTGCCGCCACGCGGCCGCGCAAATCATGCACGCCCTGCACGGGACGTCCGCGGTAGGTGGCGATGATGTCCCCCGCCTCCAGGCCCGCCCTTTCGGCCGGGCCGTCCTGCATCACGTCCTGGACCAGCGCGCCGCCCTCGCGCGCATATCCGAACTCCTCGGCCATCTGTGGGCTGACCTCGCTGATGGCGACGCCCAGCCAGCCGCGCTGCACCTCCCGGCCGGCCAGCAGGTCTTCCAATACGCCTTCGACGGTGCTCACCGGTATGGCGAACGTCCATCTCTGACCCGACTCCGGCTCCCCCCACGCGGCCACGGTGATGCCGACCACGCGCCCGTGCAGGTCTGCCAGCGGCCCGCCGGCAAATCCTTCACCTACCCCTATGTCCGTCTGGATGAACTGCTCATAGGCCGCCACGCCGAGCCCGCTGCGATTCAGCCCGCTGACGACTCCGGCCGCCACGGAGCCCGGCAAGCGCGGCGGATTGCCGACGGCGAAGACCGCCTGCCCGACGCGCAGGGCCTCCGAATCGCCCAACTGCACGACGGGCAGATCGTCGGCCTCGATGCGAAGCACCGCCAGGTCGGACTCCTCGTCGGCGCCGACCAGCTCCGCCTGCAGGCGTCTTCCGTCGTGGAGAGTTACCGCGATCTCTTCCGCGCCGTCCACGGCATGGTATACAGTCAGGATGTGGCCGTCGGCGTCCAGGATGCAGCCTGAGGCAGCGTGCGGGCGACGCGCGCCGCGTTCCCGGCCGGGCATCTGCTCCCACAGCTCCGGCGGCACCATCTCGTCGAACGGGGGCACCACGAACGGACCATGCGGCTCAGGCCGGAAGCGCCATTGCTCATCGGGCGGCACCCCGAACGGTGCCTCCTCCCCGGACTCGGGCCTCCAGCGGAACCGTCGCCGGCCCTCTGGCAGATCGGGTGCTCGGGGCCCCGGCAGCTGCTCCCTCTCGATCCTTACGACGGCCGGCCGCACCGCCTCGGCGGCTGCGGCCAGCCCCTCGGGCACGGCCAGCGCACTGCGGGCGGGCGCGCCCAGCCCCAGCACCATACCGGCAAGCATTACCGTCACAATGGTTCGCGCACGCATGGAGTGTCTCCCCCTGACGACGCATCTCTATCGCGCGGGATCAGCGCAGGCGCAACATCTGGTAGACTGCCGCGCCGCTCTCCGCGTCCAGAACCCGGATCAGCATCCGCTCGCCTTCCCTGGCCCGTTCCAGGGCGCGCCGATAGCTCTCCCTGTCGGCCACCCGCTGGCGGTTGATGCTCAGGATTACGTCACCCTCGGTCAGTGCGCGGGCGGCGGGAGTGCCGGGCTCGACACTCAGCACCAACATCCCCTCCATGCGGGGGCGCCCCATATCGCGGGCGTCCTCCTCGGTCAGGGGACGCACCTGTGCGCCGAACCAGTCGGCCGGCAACGCAGCCGTGCCCAGCTCGCCCACCTTCACCCGGCGGGTCATCTCCTGTCCATCCCGCCAGAAGACGACGGTAGCCGTCTCGCCCGGATCGGTGGCGGCCACGGCCTGGCGCAGTTCGCCCATCCTGGTGACCGGTTCGCCGTCGTACTCGACGATGATGTCCCCGGCCTCCAGTCCCGCCTCGGCGGCGGGCCCGTCCTCGAGCACCTCCTGCACCAGCACTCCCTCGGTGCCCTCGAAGTCGAACATCTCGGCCATCTCGGCCGACAGGTCGCTGATGGTCACGCCCAGGTAGCCGCGCTCGACCTCCCGGCCGGCAACCAGGTCGTCCAGCACGGCCGTTGCCATGCTGACCGGGATGGCGAATCCGATGCCCAGGTTGCCGCCGGCGCTGCTGACGATGAAGGTGTTTATGCCGACCACCTCGCCCCGCAGGTTGATGAGCGGTCCCCCGCTGTTACCGGGGTTGATGGCCGCGTCGGTCTGGATCCAGTCCTCATACTCGGTCACGCGGAAGCCGCTGCGGCCCTTGGCGCTGACGATGCCCGCGCTGACCGTGTGGCTCAGCCCGAAGGGGCTGCCGACGGCCATCACCCACTGGCCGACGTTGAGTTCCCCCGAGTCGCCCAGTGTGACGGTGGACAGTTCGCCGAAGTCGCCCTTCATGCGGATGACGGCCAGGTCGGTTTTGTCGTCGGTGCCCACCATTTCCGCCTCGAACTCCCGCCTGTCGGCCAGCGTCACGCTGAGTTCATCGGCGCCTTCCACCACGTGGTTGTTGGTCAGGATGTGGCCGTCCTGGTCCAGTATCATCCCGGAGCCCAGGCCGCGCTTGCGCTGCTCGTATTCCCTCTCCGGGCCGCCGAAGAAGTCCTCGAGGCCGGGGAAACGCCGGCGCCAGAAATCGTCGAAGAACGGATCGCGGAAAGGCATCGCGCGGGCAGTGCGCCTCTCCACGCGCTCGGTCTGGATGGCGACCACCGCGGGTGTCACGTCCCGGGCGGCGCGGTTGAACAGGCGCTCGAGCTTGCCGGCGAACTCCGCCAGCTCCTCGTACTCCTCCCCCCGCTGTTCCTCGACTGCGGCGGGTGCCTGCCCCCGCACCGAGGGCGGCGTCGGGGTGGCCAGAATCCCGCTGAAGATCAGCGCAGCGGCAAGCACGAAAGCCATCACTACGGCGATAGACCACTTCTTGTTCATCGGAAGGACCCTCTCACAGAGCTGCTCAGTTACTTTCCCACGCCGGCAGTCAATGCTCTACGTGATAGGTAGCCGAACCCGAACGGAATGTTCACTCACGCCCCCGCAGGCGACCTGCCGGCTCCCCGCTACTCCCATTATACGCCCCGCCCCCCGGCCGGCCAACCGAAGGCCGCTCCCGTGCCCTGAATCGCCCCCCTTCGGGGGCTTCCCTTTCCTGACGTTCGCTCCCTCAGTCCTCCTCGGGCAGGAGCGAACGGCGCTGCCGGCGCGAGGGCGGCTTGCGCGCCCACTCCGGCACTTCGGGCAATTCGTCCTCGCTGAAGCACTCCCCGCCCAGCACGGCTTCCAGCAGCTCGGCCTGCTCCGGGTAGCCCTCCACGGTGGCCTCCAGAACCCACAGCAGTTCCAGAAGCTCGGTGGTGAACTGCGCGGGCCACTCGGTCACGTTGATATCATCCAGCGGCGAGGACCTGCGCCCCCCGGCGACATGCTATCCCCGTGGCGGATATGGGTCCTTGCCGTAGGTGTACTCAGCCTGAATGGTGCCGTCCTGCTTCTTGATGATCAGCTGACTAGGACGGTGGCGGCGGGCGATCTGACGGCCTTGCTGTACAGCATCTTGCTTACGGTCGTGGACACTGGACGCCCTGGATGCTCCCTCTGCCTTCACTTCCCATTTCCCGTCAGGACGGGGATTCACGTAGTAGCGCTTACGCTTGGCCATCGGCAGATCCTCCTCTCATTCTGTCGTTGACTGCTCCACACCAAACCGCGTCTTCAGGCGTTCGACCGTGTGGTCCCACTTCTTGCTGCGGGGGCGGGCGACTGTGTTCTGGTTGCCGAAGAACCCCTTCTCATGGATAGCTTCGCTCAGGGGGACCGTCTTGATCCAGCGGACCGGTACCATGTGCAGCACCTGCTCTGGGTTGCCTATCCCCTCGAACATCTTCGGCGCTTCCACCGGCATCTCGGTTATCGGGACTTCCCGGCCGTTTTCACCCTCAACCATGAACTGATCGACGGTCACGACAGTTCCCGTGACCTCGCCCACACCCGTGTAGCCCTCACCCGGCACATTTACCCAGATGCGCTCACCGGAGTCGAGCATCTCGAGGGTCTTTGTGTACCATGTCCCACCGCTTGCTGAGACGAAACCGTACTTGACGGCGTCATCCCACTTCTGGTTGGCGTAGATGCCGAACGAGACGTAGAACTCACCGTTCCACGGGCCCTTCTGGCGCCTCTCCACGACCTTGGCTTCCACCTCGCCCGGGTCGATCAGCCAGACGCGGCTCAGATACTCGTTGCCGCCGTCCCGGAAGAACCGGAAGAACACGGCGTTGACGGCCACCCCGTATTCGTCGGCCAAGTAGTTCACGATCCGCTCGGTGCTCGCGTCGAGCTCGCTGGCGACCACGACCAGCTCGTGGCTCTCGTTGAGTATCTCCGGCATCTCGCGCACGCCGAACTTCTCACAGAACGCTTGGTCGAGGGAGGTATCGGCGTCTTGCGGGTAGTGCTCGCGGACATAGTCGTCGAACAGGGAGGCTATGTCGGTGTCCTCCAGGTGGCGCACCCAGGAACCGTAGTCGAGCAGCTGGGCCACGACCTCCCGCGGGGTGCGGTCGCGTTTCAGCTCGATAACGACGAGGTTCGCGTCGGCATCCATCGCGAGCAGGTCCATGTAGTTGCCGTAGCCGGTCAGCACCTGCCTGCCGATCAGGAGCAGATTCGGGTCGATGATGGAGATGTCCTCAGCCAGGATGTCCTCGAGCTGGGTCTCGGAAGGCATCGGCTCGAAACCGACCCGGTCCACCCGCTCACCCAGCTTCCATATCGCCACCTCTACTGGCATTCCACTCTCCTCAGAGTCTAGCCCCCGTACGTACGCTTCATGGAGTCAAAGATGCCGGACTGCTCGAACTCTCGCTCAAAGACCGTAGGGTTGAATGCTGTCCAGTCTGTGCTTCCGAGCAGAGAATAATACGCAAAACGGAAACGTTCGGCATGCGCAATAGCCTCACGCTTTACACAGGGCTCAAACACCAAGCCCCAGCCATCATGCACCTTAGCCTGCTTGCCGGTTGGCACTACTCGGCAACGTTCAGACGCCCTCCACAGCCAGGAAAGCTGAACGCCATCGGGAGCAGGGCCAGCAATGTGCTCGATATAGGACAGAGCGAAGCTGACGATGGGCCGCACCCGGGAATCATCACCGTCCAAGACCGGCGAGAAGCGCACCAGATCCAGGTCGCATTCGTCACTCTTGCTATCCTCGATTGCGTCTATCTCTTCAGGCGACGAGACCACTGTTGGCTCTATGCGTTGGAATCGTCTGGGTCTGAATTGATCCATTTGCAGGCCGGCCCGCTCAGCACGTTTCTTGATGCTGGCGGGTCGGACCGCCGGCCAATCGATGCCGTCTCTGACACGCGCAAGGACCATGTACAAGAAGCTCGCCCACCACTCGGCGAGGTCTTCATCTCCGTCACTGTAGAAAACGCCCAATGAGTCGGGGTGGGGGTAATCGTCTGGAGACACCGGAAGCGCACCATCTTCTTCTCCCAGGCAACCAGCGATTTCAACGGGCGACGTAGGCCACATGCGACACAGATCTCCAGCCAGCTTTCTTATGGCTGATACCTGCCAGTGCAGCCATGCCGGCTCTGATCCTTGCCACACATCAGGCAGCATACCGACGCGCTTGAGAATCATCCGGCGCCCTCCCTCATGTCAGCCTACCGCCCCATGCCTCGGGTGTGACCTCGTCTCCTGTGCGGGGTTGAGGACCAAGCTCCCGATCGCTGAAATAACCATCACGCACTAAGCGTCCCTTGTCATCAGTACCCGAGTTGGTTCATGGTCGTTGCATTGCAGCCAAGCGTGCTTTGGACGAAATGCTCGAATTCGACGGCGATGTGCTCGTCACAGCGGTCGATGAGGAATCTTGTCGGTGACGGCCTCGGCGAAGTCCTGGAACAAGTCCCGCCGCGATGCATCATCACTCATCCGGATGCTCCGTGTGAAGGTCCCGACACGCCATCAGAATAGTTCTCGGGGCCGGGGAAGTCAAACGGCCGCGACTCGGGCTGTTGAGACACGGATGGACACCGACCTGCGGCCCGATGTGCCACCGGTTCCGGGCGCGGCGGAAGGCGCTTGACAAGGCGGGCTATACGGCTATACTGTAGCATATGATGGGTTGTCCACAGACCGGCCAACGGATCCGGAAGGCCCCGGCAGGTGGCTGCCTCAAGGGCTCTGACGAAACAAATCTCTCTGGAGGCCGTATACGAGCACCTGAGCGGGGGCGGACGCGACAGAGCTTGCGCGCCGTCCGTGTGGCGTGCGGCTGCGTCCAGAGCTGGCGTCCCTGCCCGGCAACGGCCGCCTGCAAACCATCAGTTCCGCCTTCTGGATGGCCGTGGGTCCGGAATAGAAGGCGGCCACGCGGAAGCGTGGCCCTCCAGAAGCCGCCTCGGACGGACATGCTTCGTGAGATGGCGGCGGGACCGGAGAAGCAGAACGGAACCGTCTGCTCCGGGCCCCTGGACAGGCTCGGGGCCGTCCGCTCTCTGCCGTTTGCTCCCTGCTCCCGCCCGACGCAGTTGATTCGGCGCCCCCATGGTGTATAATGCAAATGCTGGACCCCTGCCTCGAAGCCGAGATCAGCAACCATGAAAGAAGAGATCCATCCGGAATACGTGGACTGCGAAGTGATCTGCGGATGCGGCGAGCGGTTCGTCACCCGCGCCACCCAGCCGAGCATCCGCGTGGAAGTCTGCTCGAAGTGCCACCCCTTCTACACCGGCAAGCAGCGCCTGGTGGACAGCGCCGGACGCGTCGAGAAATTCCAGCAGCGATGGGGCAAGCACATCGAGGAACGCAAGGCGCGCATCGCCGGCGAAGACTCCGGCCAATAGCAGACACCCGGCCCTTCCGCAGCGCGCGGGAGGGTCGTTGTGCGTACCGAAGGCAACCCGCCGCACGGAAAGCGTGAATGAGTCCCCTTGATGACGAGCTGAAAGAGGGCCTGCGGGCGAAGCTGGCCGAGATGGCCGCCCGCCGGCAGGAGGTCGAGAGGCGGCTCTCGGATCCGGAAGTGGCCTCCAACGGCGACCGACTGGCCGCCCTGGCCAGGGAGCACGGCCGGCTGGCCCGCCCCGCCGAGATACACGCCCGGCTCGGAGAGCTGGACGCCGTGCGGGACGAGGCACACGAGGTGCTCCAGGAACAGACCGACGACGCGGAGCTGCGCCAGCTCGCCGAGGAGGAGGCGCGCGAAGCCGACAGCGAGGAGCAGGACCTGCTGGAGGAGTTCATTGAACTGCTGGTCAGCGAGGTGGCGGAGTCGGACCGGAACGTCATCATGGAGATACGGCCCGGCACGGGAGGCGAGGAGGCCGCCCTGTTCGCGGCCGAGCTGAGCCGCATGTACCAGCGCTACGCCGAGCGGCAGGGCTGGTCGGTTGACCTGATGAGCGTCAGCGGCACGGACCTGGGGGGCGTGCGGGAGTCGGTTTTCTCAGTCAGCGGCAAGGGGGCGTGGAGCACGCTGCGCTACGAGAGCGGCGGCCACCGGGTGCAGCGCGTGCCGGAGACCGAGTCCAGCGGCCGCATCCACACCAGCCTGGCCACGGTGGCCGTGCTGCCGGAGGTGGAGGAGGTGGAGGTCGAGATAGACCCGAACGACCTGGAGGTCACGTTCCAGCGCTCCAGCGGGCCCGGCGGTCAGCACGTGAACAAGACCAGCTCCTGCGTGCGCATCGTCCACGAGCCGACCGGCATCAGCGTGCGCTGCCAGGACGAGAAATCCCAGCAGGCCAACCGCAAGAAGGCGATGAAGATACTGCGCGCGCGGCTGTATGAGAAGTATCAGCGCGAGCAGCAGGAGGAGCTGGACGAGCTGCGCCGCTCGCAGGTGGGCACCGGGGACCGCAACGAGCGTGTGCGCACCTACAACTTCCCCCAGGATCGGATCACCGACCATCGCATCGGGCTGGACCTGTACGGGGTGGAGAACTTCCTGATGGGCGACTGCGACCAGATGTTCGAGTCCCTGGCCGAATACGACAGGCAGCAGCGCATTCAGGCGTTCATCGAGGGCAAGCGGCGCCGGGCCAGCGGGTGATCGCTGGCTCCGGGTTCAGTCGGCCCGGCCGCCGGGCAGGGCGATCACCAGCCCCAGCAGCCCGGCGCACTTCAGCAGGGCCGCCAGCGCCCCGGTGTGCACAAGCCCCACCGCAGGCACAAGCAGCAGCCCCGTGCAGGCAGCGCCCGCCAGCGCGCCCAGGTGGTCCGCCGCGTCCAGCACTCCCGCCACGCCGGCCACTGAACGCCCCTCGCCCAGGCTGACGCGCGCCGCCAACGGGAACAGCAGACCCGTCAGGAACCCGGCAGCCGCGGACAGGGCCATGAACGCGTGCGGCGAGGATGACAGCAGCCCCAGCACCGCCGGCAGGGCAAGCACCAGCGTCGCCTGGCTGCCCTCGACCACCAGCAGCAGCGAACGCGCCCGGTCCACCGCGCGCCGGCCGCTGAGCCGGCCGCCCCCCGCCAGACCCAGCATGAACAGGCCCACGACCACCGCGATGTCCCGGTAGATGAAGCCGAACGAGGTCTGGTAGCGGTAGACGATGAGCATCTCTGCGGCGAGCCCGAACACGCCTCCCGTAAACACCGCCGCAGCCGCCGCCACGGACACGCCGGCGCACCGGCCTGCCAGTGCGCGAACGGCCAGAACCAGAACCGGCAGCACAAGGAGCGGCAGCCACAGCCAGCGCCCGGGCACGGCGCGCAGACGCTGCCACAAATCACCCTCATCCTCAGTGGGACGCACTCCCGCGCCGTAGTGCCGCTGCACGGCCAGGAACAGCGTGAACAGAACCGGCCGCGCGTCCGCGTTGACGGGGGCCTCTGGCGCGGCAGCTTTCAGCCGCCGGGCGAGCCAGCGGACGCGCTCCGGAGGGAACTCCGCCAGCTCCAGCCCATACTTCAGCGCCTCCGGCTGCAGCCCGTGGCGCTCGAAGCGTTCGACCAGCAGGTCAGTGTCCGAGGACGCGCCAGCCCCCGCGAACAGGCACAGCTCGTCCCCCGGCCGCGCGATCACCCGCGGGAAGACGGCCCGCACCGTGGCGTAGAGCGACGCCGCGTAGCGCAGTATCGGCCCGTCGCCCAGGTAGTTCTCGCTGCCGGTCAGGCCGCAGAACGCCACCGTCCCGCCCGGGCGAAGCACCTGCCGCAGGCGCCGGCAGAACTCCACGGTGTAGAAGCGACCGCCGGCGGCCGAGACGGGATCGCCCACGTTGACCACCACCAGGTCATAGCGGCCGGCGGGCGAGCGCCGCATCGTCTGCGGGCCGGCCGGATGGCGGGGCACTTTCACGGCATCCCGCTCGGCACAGAGCCGGACGAAACGTCGCCCGTCGGTGCGGAATGCCGCGAAGCGCTCGTCCCGCAGCCCGTCCCGCAGCTCTGCCGGCAGGTGGTTGTACAGGAACCCGACCAGGGCGGGGTCCGGCTCGACGTAGTCCAGCCTGCGCACGGGCGGGGCGAGCATCTGCTGGCACAACCCTCCGAGCCCGCCGCCGATCACCAACACGTCGGCCGGGTCGGGATGTTGCGTCAGAAGCAGCGCCGCCCGCTGCGCGTCGGCGACCGGCTCGGGGAACATGGCGGTGTGATAGCCGTCCTGGAACAAGGCAAAGGCGCCCGCGCGCTCCCCCAGTGCCAGGTGCTGGTAGCGGGTCTCGCGGTCAGCGATCAGGCGGAAGCGGCTGAACGTGGCCCACCGAGCGGCGGCGGTCGCCCCCTCGAGCTTGCCCCCGACCATCAGACAGGATGCCGACAGGAGGGCCGCCAGCGCGAGCAAAGCTACCGCCGCCGCGCGCCGCCCCACGGACGCGGCGCGGCGCGGGGGGACCAGAAGGGAAGTCGCCGTGCACGCCAGCAGCACCACGGAGCAGGCCAGGACTGTGGCGGTCGGGCTGACCCGGCCGAGCACCAGGAAGCTGAGAAGCGCCCCAACGGCGGCGCTGCCCAGTGCCTCCGCCACGTATACGCGGCTGATGCCCTCAGCGGCCAGCGATGATGTCCGTTCCGCCGACCAGGCGGCCGGCGGGAAGAAGAAGCCCACCCAGAAGGCCGTGGGCACCGCCGCCAGCGCAGCCCCGGCAAGCATCGTGGGCGTGGTGAGGAACTGGCCCGCGTCCGCCCCGAACAGCGGCCTGACGAGCCGGGCGCAGGCGAACTGCACGGGCAGCCCAAACGCCAGGGCTGCGGCCGCCCAGCGCAGCAGAACGGGGGCCGAGAGCCATCCCCGTCGCAGGACCGCCGTGGAAGCGAGCGCACCCAACGGAACCAGCAGCAACCAGCAGGACAGCACCGCTGCCAGGGCCAGCTCCGTTCCGTAGTAGCTGACCATCAGCTCCCGCACCAGCACCGTCTGGCCGACCAGACCGCCGCCGCCCACCGCCGCGGCCAAAGCAACAGGCCAAACGTCACGGGCTTCACGCGACTTCATGGTCTCGGGCTGAGTGCAGGGGAGGAGTTGCGACGGTAACTGCTCCCGCCGCCGCTTCTTGCTTTCGCACGATGAGCGGCACAAAAAGGGCCGCCCCTGGAAGGGCGGCCCTGGTCCGGCTTTCGGCGATTGGGACGGTCTCTACCGTCCCTGGCTCTGTAACTGCCTGACGTATTCCTGCACTTCGGTGACCGACGGACCGTCAGTCTGCCAGTCGCGCATCCGTTTGTCGTAGCGGAAGCTGCGCACGGAGGCCAACGTCACGCGGTCAGCGGAGTAGGAGTATTCGTAGATCACGATCGTCTGATCGGGCACGTCAACGAGGACGATCGGTGCGTCGCCGGACCTTTCCTGGCCGATGACGCAGATGACCCCCCCGGCGCTGCCTTCGCTCTGTGCGCGCGCACCGGGCTGCCAGCCGCCCCCGGCCAGCAGGCCCCCCGCGACCACCGCCAGGAGCACCACCACGGCGACCTTCCAATCACGCTGTCCCATATTGGCCCCCTCCCCGGGATCAGTCGACATAGGATTCCTCTTCGTTCAGCATCACGATGGTCGGCTTGGCGATGACGAACGTAGTGCTGCGGGTGAAATCCTCGCGTTCGCTGCTGAACAGGCGCTTCAGGATGGGTATCTTGCTGAGTATGGGCACACCGGCTTCGTCCTGCCGGCTTGTGACCTGCTGGGTGAGCCCGCCGGCGATGATCGTGCCTCTATCGGGCACGCCGACGGTTGTCTGCAGGCTTGTGCTCTGCTCCTGTTGCAGGGCAAGCGTGTTCTGCACGGTTGCACCCGAAGCTCCGCCGTCGCCACCGGGCTGTCCGACGAAGGTGGTGAACTGAACCTGTCGCCAGAGGTCGGAACTGCTCAACCCAAACGCCAGCTCCAGGAAGACATAGCGCAGGTCATCGCTGGCCACTGCGCGTATGGGCAGATTCAGTTCAGATTCCAGCGGGTCGTCGCCCACAACGGGAACGAGGATGTTCTCGTCGACCTCGTACTCCTCGATATCACGCTCGCTGCTGCTGGAGATCGAGGACTGCTGGCCGTTAGCCAGCATGATCTGCGGCGCGCTGATGGTCCGCGACTTGCTCTTCTGGTGCGCCAAACGCAGGAAGCCGGTCAGGTTGAACAGGCTGTTCTCCCAGCCGAGGTTCAGGTTCAGTCCGGTGGTGCCGCTGGACAGATTCGTGCCGATGAACGGCGTGGCGGCCGAAAGTATCTGGGGGTTCTCGAAAGTCACAACGCCGGTGTCTTCGTCAACGCTCAGCTCCGGGACCTCCTGCCCCAGGGTCAGAGGGAACGCCGTGGTGCCCCTCGAGACCGCCAGGTTGTCAGCCAGATCCGTGAACAGGGTGAAGTCCTCCGGCGTGGGCTGCACCTGGAAACTGCCATAGGCGGGACTGACAACCCCCACGCCGCTGTCGAACGTGTCGAACAAGCCCGTGGCCAGGTCGTCCGGCTGCCAGGCGAAGCTGTCCCACTGGAACCCGACCTCGCGCAGGAAATCCGAATTGACGCCGAGCAGCCGCACGTCCACGTGGATCTGTATCTTCATGGTCGCCCGCAGGTCCTTCAGGACCCGTTCGATGCACTGGTGGACGGCGGGTGTGTCGTAGACGATCAAGTGCCCCGGGTTCTGCGGCAGGAAGCCTGCCGCGGGGGGCTGTGCCGGCGCTGTACCTGCCGCCTCGGCCTGGCCGGCCGCACCCTCGCCGCCGGGGGCGCCGGCGCCTGCGGGCGGACCAAACCCGGAGGGCCCTCCGAACCCCGCCGGTGGTCCATAGCCTCTGCTCGTGCCCCCGCCTCCGGGGAACTGCGCAGGTGTCTGGTAAGTGCCGGCAAACTGCGGACTGAACCCGAACCCGCCGGCCCCGCCCGGGCCGCCCGGCCCGCCAGGGGCTGCGCCCCCGGCCCCGGTCGAGGTGCCGATAGCACCCAGCACGTCCACCCATCCCTGGTCGGCGCAGACCCGCTGCAGCAACGCCTGCAGGGCACTGACCCGACTGGCCAGAGTGCCTGCGCCCCCCACGGCGCCCCCCCCGCCGCCGGCCTGGGCTGCGACGGCATTGGTATCAAACTGACCACCCAGGCCGCCACCGCCACCGCCGCCGCCGGGCGCACCGCCGCCTTCACCGGTGTCTTCGAAACTCATCAGCAGGTCCAGCACGGAGTAGACGCGCAGCACGTACTCGGTCTCGCGCCTCTTGCCCAGCCGCCAGGGCGCGCCGATCTTGATGGTGTTCCCCTCGACCTTCCAGGTCACCGGCTTCAGTGAAGTGCTCGCCAGCTCGGTGATCTGATCCAGGGCGTTCTCCAGCGACGTCTGCAGGTCGAAGGTGATCAAGGTGGGGGGCAAGTCCTGCTGGTAGAGCAGGAACTGCACATCAGTCACCTGCTCGAGGTACTCCTTGACTTCGGTCAGGGGCGTGTCCTGGAACGGGAACTCATAGACATCCTGGAGGGCCTGCTGAATCTCCTGAGTCTTGGCGGCCTCGGCCTCGATAGCGGTGGACGGGTACAGCTCCGCGACCCGGTCATAGCCGGTGTAGCCTTCCGGGCGGATCTCCGCCATACGCTCATCGGGCACCCGCTGGGTCACGATCCGGTCCCAGTAGAACTTGTCGGGATGTTCGACAAGGCGCTCCGGGATGACGAGCCGTTCCTGTTCCCAGACTTCCCACTGCAGGTCGCCGCGGCGCATGTCCGCCGCCGACCTTTGGACCATGTCCTCGTGACGTACCTCGGCCGCTTCCACCCGCAGGCGTCGGACCAGATCATCGCTGGGATCCTCGGCCTCCATCGTCTCCAGCAGTTCGTATGCCTTGCGGTATTCCGCCTGTTCGACCAGGTCGAGGACCTCCTCGACCTGACGGCCGCGCTCCTTGCGCTCCTCGGCTGCGATGCGCTCGGCCCACTGTTCGGCGCGCTGCTCGGCCTCGACCTTCTGCTGGGCCTTCAGCTCGCGCTGCTGGCCGGTGTAGTCCTGCTGCGCGGCCTGGAGGAGCTGCTCGACTTCCTGGCGTTGCTGGCTCACGTCCATGTAGGCGGCCAGTGACTCGACGATGAAGCGGGCATTGCGCAACTGTTCGATGGCCAGTTCGTATTTGCCCTCGCTGGCCAGACGCCGTCCCCTTGCCAGGGCGTTCTCCAGGGCCTGCCGCGCGCTCTGCTCACGGACGCTGGGCAACTGCTGCATCTTGTCCGCGGCGAAGCGGGCCTCCTCCTCGGGAACGCCGATGTCGACGCCGGCGTCTATCTTGAGCTGGAGCGCTTCCTGGCTGTTCGGATCCAGAAGGAGCGCCCGCTTGGCCAGGTCGTATGCCTCCCTCGGCTTGCTCTCGTAGTGCAGCAGGTAGCGTCCCTGCTTGACCAGTTCCGCCGCGCGGGCCTGGCGTGCCTCCATCTGGGCCTTCCACTTGCGGGTAAGCTCCTCCTGCAGGGAGCGGGCCTGTTTCGCCTGATCGCGGGGCACTTCCTCGGCGGCCGCTTCGGCCTTCTCCAGCTCCGCGACGGCCTCCTGGGCCTCCTGCGCCAGAGCAGCGGCCTGGGCGGTCTGCTCCTCGCCCATGTTCTCCACCGGCAGGCCGTCCAGAATCTCCTGGGCCAGACGGGGCTTGCCCTCATCAAGAGCCGCACGGGCGTCAGCAATCTCGGCATCAACGTCCGTCTCTACATCCTCGGCGGCACTGGCGAACTGCTCCAGCTCGCTGATGCTGGGGGGGCCGCCGCCGCCTTCGGACTGCTCCGCGCCGAGTGCTGACGATGCGCCGAACAGCACCAACAAGCTGACAGATACCACGGCGATCCTTCTAAGCATCATAGGCCTCCGGTAGCTGCTTGTTGTCCAGGTGATGCGCTCAAGCGCCGCTGAGACGAACCAGCTCCTTCCCAGGTTCATAGCAACGGCGATTCTCTTGGCTCACTATTAACCGATATGCACACCCTCTTGTCAAGGAAAACCCTGGCGGCATACCGGCTGGCGACTGGGTCAGAGCCGCGCCTGGTAGAACGCTGTGCCGGTGTAGTCGGCCTTGAGCCGCCTCAACAGGCGCCGGACCTGGGCGCGGTCTCCATCCTGGCGGGCCTGCACGGCCTGCTTGTAGAGCCGCTCCGCCTCCGCCTCGGCCGCCTGTACAGAGTTGTGCAACTCCTCGGCCGACTGACGTATCCGTTCGCTCAGTTCGTATCCCGCCATCTGGCGCAGTGACCGGAGTGCGTCGGCTGCCTGAGCGTAGGCTTCTCCCCGGACCATGCGCCGCGCATCGGCCAGAGCCGCCTGGGCCTGTTCGATGGCGGGGCGATCCGCTTCCGCCATCTCCGCCAGCACTGCAGCACCGGCATCCGACTCCATCGGGTGGATACCCTCCATGCCCATCGCCGCGCTCAGATGCTTCCTGGCATCTTCCAGGCGTCCGGCCAGCAGGGCCTCCACGCCGCCGCGATAGCGCTGCCAGGCCTGCTGCCGTTGCTGCAGGGCAGCGATGCGCTGGCGGGCGTCGGCCATCAGGCGCTGTTTGATGGCGGCCAGTTCCTGCTGCATGGCCTCGGCCTGACGCAGGGGAGCGATGGCGTCGGCCAGTACCTGGCGCTTCGTGGCCAGTGGCTCGACCAACTCCGCGTCGGCGCCGGCGGCGCGCAGTCGGGCCGCTGCTCCGCCGACATCGCCGCTGTCCAGTGCCTGCCGGGCGGCCTCAAGTTCCGCGGCCGCACTCATGGCCCGACTCACCCGGTTGCGCAGGGGACGGAACCGGGCATCCAGAAGCTTCTCACTGGCGCTGTCGGCGGGTGCAGCCTTCAGGATGTCGTCGGCCTTCTGCCAGTTGCCTCGCGCCAGGGCGAACTCGGCCTTCTGCACCTGGAGCCGCAACCTCGCATCGGTCAACTCCTGCTGGGCGCGACGGCCGGCTTCCATCTCGCCCCGGGCCGTCAACTGGTGCAGCCTCTCAGCGGCGGCACGAACGGCGCGCAACTGGTCCTGGACGGCCAGCAGCTCGTCCTGTTCGGCGGCTTCCTTCCGCTGCTGCAGCCGCTCCAACTCCGCCTTGGCCCACGCGCCGGTCTCGCCGCCCCTCTCGCCAACCGCCTCCAGGAAGGGAGCGGCCATCTGCGGGCTGCGCTCAAGATAGTAGCGCGCCATGGCCAGATCGAGCTTCTGCCCTGCGATCCGCGCCTGCTCGCTCACCAACTGCTCGTAGTCCGGTTTCTGCGCTTCTATGGCGGGTATCA
>JAWOCH010000450.1:0-22493 GCA_046483865.1 Candidatus Brocadiia bacterium
ACATATACTGGCGGACGCGATCGCCGAACAGCTCGATGTCCTGCTCGACGTGGTCGGGCGTGAAGGCGATCCAGTTGACCACCACGTCGAACTGACGGTCGCCGATTGCTTCCGCCACCGCTTCTGCATCACGGGCGTCGGCGTGGATAACCTCCGCCCCTTGCGGCACTTCGCGCTTCTGCGTCTCTCCCCGGTTCAACAAGATGAGGTCCACGCCGCGCGCGACCGCCAGTGCCGAGCAGGCCGAACTTATCAGCCCCGTCCCGCCGATGAACAGAACGCGCATCTGTTGCCTCCTTCAGTTTTTGCCTATCGAGCGTGGGCCGCGACCGGGCGCCTACTTCAGCGAGAACACACCCACCGGGCTCCGGGGCGTCGAGAACACTCCGGGGTGCTCGAAGTACAGCGCAAACTCGCCGGGCACGCCCACGCCCAGCGACTGCAAAGGCACGCGCAGCTCGATGACGCTGCCCTCGAACGCCACCCAGTCCACGTCCTGGTAGCTCTCGCGTTTCTGGCTGACCGGTTCGAACCGTTCGCCCTCGGCGGCCTCCACGCGGTAGGCGATGTAGGACTCGGTGGGCTTGTTCGTGCCGCCGTGGATGCCCAGCTTCAGGGGAATGCGTCGGTCCACGCCCAGGTCCGTTCCGTGTACCTCGACCTTCCTGCCGGTTCCGGTGTCGGTGTCCGTGTCCAGGTAGATCGTGCCCGGCCCGCCGCTCATGGAGCCTTCCTCCGGCAACTGGATGGCCGCGTAGAGATGCTCCCCGTCGTGGGCAAGGGCCATGCGCCGTGCCACCACCGATTCGGCCGCCCGCGCCATCAGCCGTTCCTCCATGCGTCCGGCGCGTCCGGGCGCCGACGAACTCGGCTCAGGCGGCCGCAGAGAGAAGGCGGGGATCTCCTCGCCCCGCCAATCCCCCAGGTCCCCGTCCACCGCGATGGTTCCGGCCTCCGTCCGCGCCACGGCCGGCGCGTCCGGGGGCTCTGCGCGCTCCTGCGCCGGAGCTGGGGGTGCCACCTCCTGCGGAGACGCCTCCTCCTGTTCAGTCGTCTGGTCGGGACGAAGCAGGGCTACGGCGGCCACCACGGCCACGAGCACGACGATAAGCCATCCAATCAGCTTCTTCACGACTACCTCCGCACGACGCTACGCTGTGCCATCTGCATCCGGCAGGCCCGCAGGAATCCTACTGCGCCGCGGCTGACCCATCAACCGAACAACGCCGCCGCGCTCGGTCGCGGCGGTCGCCCTGCTGGTGGTATAGTGGCCGCCCGCCGCGGGTGCGGCTCACGGCCGAGACAGACAGGAAGCGGGGCATGGATCCCTCCGAGAGCAGATACTGGCGCTTCTACTGGCCCCTGGCGCTGATGGGCGTGGTGGCCCTGTCGGGCCGGCTGGCGCAGAACTACGCCCTGATGGCCTACCCCGAAGGCAGCGCCAGGCTGGCCGCCTATGCCCTGGCGATCGCCCTGGTGGGGCCCTTCCGGGCGGCGCTGGTGTTCGTGCCGCAGATGTCCAACGTCATGGTGCGCGGCCCGCGTTCGATGCGCTCCAGCTTCCGCCACCTGCTGGCTGTCTGCGGCGTCCTCACGCTGCCGGTCGCGCTGCTGGGCTGGACGCCGTTGGGCCGGCTGCTGGTGCCGATGATCTATAACGTCGGCAGCCGTCAGGTCGGTCACATGGTTTCCTACCTGCGGTGGCTCACCCTCCTGGTCGCGTTCTTCGGCATGGGTCGGTACTTCACGGGCCTCCTGGTGCAGGCACGCCGCACCGGTCTGATCACCGTCCTGCGCGTGCTGCACCTGGCCGTGCTGGTGGGCACGCTGATGGTGGGCCGGCGGCTGGGATGGTCGCCGGTGACGACCATCAGCCTCTCGATCATCGTGCCGGAGGGCCTGCTGGCGGCGCTTTCGGCACTGGGCACAGCGCTGCTGCACGAGCATCGCCGGCCGGAGGAGGACCGCGCGATTCCCCTCGGGGAGATGGCCCGGTTCTTCCTGCCCATGGCCGGCACGGCGATCCTGTTCGCGTTCACCCGGCCGATCATCTACGCCTTCCTGACTGCGCTGCCGGGGTCTGCGGACCGGCCGGTCGAGGCGATGGTGGCCGCCGTGGCCCTGGCCAGCACCTTCACCATGGTGTTCCAGGGGGCGGTCAACCAGTTCCGGAATCTGTTCGCCACCTTTGGCCGGCAGGATCCGCGCGGGGTCAGCCGGTTCATGGTGCGGGTAGCGGGCGGGCTGACGGTGCTGATGGTCATCGCGGTGGTAACGCCGGCGGCGCGGCTGTTTTTCCGCTATCTGCAGAACGCCCGCGCCGAAACCCTTGCCATGGCCACGCAGGCCGTCCTGCCCCTCTGCCTGGTGCCGCTGATCATCTGCTGGCGCAACTACAACCACGGGCTGGCCATGGTGCGCCGACGCACGGGGCTGATGTTCGCCGGCGGCATCATGCGCAACGTCTCGGTGCTGGTCTGTGCCGCCCTGCTGGCCGCGGCCGGCGGCTATAACCACGTCACCGCGGCGGCCATGCTGCCGGTGGCGTTCGGCGCAGAGGCCCTGACGGGCACTATCTACCGCAAACTGCGTCATCCCGAGGATGCCTGACCGGGCCTGCCCTTCCGTGCGAACCTGCCCGCCGGGCACGGAATCCTGCTTGCAATGACGGGGGTTCGGGCCGTAGAATCACGTATGGGGAGAAGCCCATGGGCAAGACGATGACACCACAAAACGCGGTCTCGCTGGAGTGTGTCTGCGGCGAGGAGCTGACCGTCGAGGCGGATGCGCTGGGTCGCATCATGCGCTGCCCCCGCTGCGATCGTTACCTGCGTCCGGGCCTGCAGTTCCTGCTGGTGGACGAACGTAAGGCGCCCAACCTGACCGTGCAGTGCGAGTGCGGCCACTTCGTGGTGGCCGAGCGGGGCCGCGCGGGCAAGCGAGTGCAATGCCCGGTCTGCAAGCAGAAACTGGTCATGCCCCAGGCGGTGGTCAAGCACGACTCGCCGGGGGCGGTGCGGGTGCCCCGGCGGGCGCTCGAAAGGCAGTTGCGCCGCGTCGCCAGCCGCCCGGAACGTCGCTCAAAGGAGATGACCCGCCTGGAGAGCGCCGCCCACGCGGGACGCATCACGCTCCGGCCCGGGGAGCATATCTGCGTGAACCTGGAATGTGGCGCCCTGATGAAGGCCGGAGCCATCGTCTGTCCCAAGTGTGGCACCAACCGCATCACCGGCGAACGTTACGAGAGCCCCGGCCCGGAAGCCGACCCTGAGGGCAGGTGGAAGCAGGTGTAGCGGGGTTCTGTTCGTGCGATAGTCGCCTCCTTCTGCGCTTTCCTGCGCTCTGTCGCGGAGCCGACCCATGACACTCGCCGTCGCCATGGATTCCGCCGAATGGCGCCGTTTCAGCCTGCCCCACGTGCTGTGTCTGCTGGGCGAGCAGCAGTACCTGATCGAGGGGGGCAGCGTCCTGCTGGGAACCGATCTGCGACTGACGGTGCAACTGCAGGAGGCGGAGTCTGAGTTCTCCATCCGGTTCAGCGGGGGTCTGTTCGAGGCGGACGATCCCTGTGCCCGAGCCGCCGCGGAGGAGCACGGGCTGCTGTGGCAAGAGGCGATCGCCGAGGGAGGTGTGCCCGGGATCGAGCCACTTGTGGGCACGCACGTGGTGCTCCGGTTCGACCCGCGAGTGGCCGGATGTCCGCCGGGGCTGCTGCTGAGCGCCCCCGAGGTCGGCGTGGCCCTCGCGCTGGCGACCCTGACCGGCAGCGGAAGGCTGGAGGCCATGACGCCGGATGACGTTGCGCGGCGGGCCTGCCGGCTGATGCGGGAGGCGCGCCCGGCCGTCGAGCATCCGGATCGCTACCACGGACCGGCCCTGGCGGCGCTGCACGGCGGGGCCCGTTACATCAGTCCGGAAGGCGCTCCGGTCAACGTGCAGCAACTGCTCCCGCCCGCCTCCCTGCTGCTGTGCATGTCGAGCACGTGCGAGGAGGGCTACGGTGGGCCGAGCCGCGACGAGGCCGTGGGCCGTGCGCTGGCCGCCGCAACGGCAGAGGGACGGGGCATCATGGAGGGTGGGGACGCCGGGATGGAGGCCCTGTTCGCCCTGGGCGACGATGTGCTGGAGCAGGAGCAGATCACCATGCTCTACGGTCTGCTGCGGGTGCGCCAGATGATCGGCGGGTTCATGGAGCACCTGGGTGAGCGTTTCGTGGACAACGACAGGCTGGCGGAGATCTGCGACGAGGAGAGCGAGATACTGAGCGATTATTTCGGGTTCCCGGCGGGGGCGTTCACGGGCCTGCGGCAGCGGGCGGTGGAGGCCGGGGCGCTGGGCACGAAGCTGACCTGGGCCTTCGGCGGGTGCCCCGCCGCCGTCGTGCTGGCGCCCGGCCGGCGCCAGGAGGTGCTGGAGGCCCTCCGCGAGGAGTTTCCCGAAGCGCACGTGATGCCCGTTGACGTCGAGCCCACCGGTCTGCTGTGGGGCGAACCCGGAGCGGATGAGACGCTCTGAGTCCGAAGAAAACCTTTGACACCCGCCGGTTCGGCGCGTATACTTCGCTTTCTGTGAGTCCCACGGAGCGGAACATGGCGCTCATCTTCCACAGTTCGATGCGCGTGCCGGCTGGCCGGCGGTGCGTCTGCATCGGCTCCATGAGTCCGCACGCCCTCAAGAACACCGCCACCAAGAGGACGCGCGATGCGCGCGTCCCGCCTGGCGGGGGAGGGCCCGTGGGTTAGTCTGACCCAGAATCGGGACACCCAGGCCCATCGCCGGGCGATAGCCGGCGATGGGCCTTTTTTTGTGCCCGCAGCACGGAGCAAGCCGATGCAACTGACGACGAAACGCCTAATCTTGCGGGACGTGACTGAGGACGATTGGCGGGCGGTGCACGAATACGCCGCCGACCCGGAGGTCACACGGTATCTGCCCTTCGGGCCGAACACCGAGGAACAGACGCGCCAGTTCATCCAGAGGACCATCCAGGCGCAGCAGGACGACCCCCGCCGCAAGTTCGAACTCGGCATCGTCCTGCCCCGCACCGGGGAGCTGATCGGCGGCTGCCGCGTGAGCCTGGAGGACGCAGGCAACCGCTCCGGCTCGATCGGCTACATCCTGCATCGGGACCACTGGGGACGCGGCATTATGACCGAGGCCGCCTCCGAGCTGCTGCGGTTCGGATTCAGCGAGCTGGACATGCACCGCATCTGGGCCACCTGCGACGAGCTGAACGTAGCTTCCGCCCGCGTGCTGGAGAAGATCGGCATGAAGCGCGAAGGCCTGATGCGCGAGGACACCTGGATGGAGGAGCGCTGGCGGAGCACTTACCTTTATGCCGTGCTGGAGCAGGAATGGAGACCGTAGAACAGCAAAAAGTGAACGGAGCGCAGGCCGAGCTGACCGAACGCCTGCGCGCGGCGGGAGCGGACCAGGTCGGTTTCGCGGACCTGAGTGACGTGCGGGCAGCCTACCTGCGCGCCTTTCCCCGCGGGGTGGTGGTGTGCGCGGCGCTGGAAAGGGACTTGATGGCCCGCAGCGAGCGGGATCCCCATGCGCTGGAGGAGCACTTCGCCGCCAATCGCCGTCGCATTGACCGCCTGCTGGAGCTGGCCGGCCGATGGCTGACCGGGGCGGGGCACCGCGTCTGGACGCCCCCCGTCTCGCAGAACCTGCCGGGGCTGACCAGCCACCTCTCGCACAAGCGCGTGGCCACCGCCGCCGGCCTGGGCTGGATCGGGCGCAATTCCCTGTTCATCTCGGAGCGCTTCGGGGCGGCCGTGCAGTTGGGCAGCCTGCTGACCGACGCGCCCTTGCCGGTGGGCCAGCCGGTCACTGAGTGCCAGTGCGGGGACTGCTTCGAGTGCGTCGAGGCATGTCCCTACGAGGCCATCCGGGGAGGAACCTGGCGCGCCGGCGTGCCGCGGGAGGAGCTGATAGACCCCTTCCTGTGCAGCCGCCGGCGCCTGGAGGAGGGGCGCCCCCACGGTCTGAAACTGCCCTGCGCACTGTGCATGACCGCCTGCCCGGTGGGGCGGTAGGCTCGTGCTACGCGCTGCGCTGCCAGGTGCCTTGCGTCTCCTCGTCCCAGTCGGCGGCGAAGGGATCGTCCGCAGTGTAGAAAGCATCCGGCTGCGCCAGCCAGCCGCCGTCCTGCTCGGCGCTGGAGACGCTGGAGGGGCCCTGCACGTCGGTCAGGCCGACGCTGATCAGCGCCAGGTCGCCGGGGCAGCGCTCCCAGCCGGTGCCCTGCGGCGTGGTGGCCGTCTCAACGCCGGTGCGGCAGAAGATGCCGCCGTTCAGGTTCAGGCCCCACACATCGCCGAAACCGCAGGACGCCTGGGCCAGCTTGCCGGACACACGCGTCCATCCGGTGCCGGTCAGGTTGCCGGCGCTGACGCCCTCGCGCACGAAGATGCCGTTGTTGGAGTTGATGCCCCAGACCAGCCCCATCTCGCCGACCCCCACCTGGGCGAGCTGGCCGGGCACGCGCAGCCAGCCGGTGCCAGCCGGGACGGCCGAGGTGACGCCCTCCCGCACGAAGATGCCTCCGTTGGTGTTCAGACCCCACACGGAGCCCTCGCCGACGGAGATGTAGTCCAGCTTGCCCGAGACGCGGCCCCAGCCGGTGCCTTCGGGAACCAGCTCGCTGACCCCCTCGCGCACGAATATGCCGCCGTTGACGTTAAGGCCCCAGAGAAGGCCCGTCTCGCCCGCGCTGACCTGGTCCAGCTTGCCCGCCACGCGCGTCCAGGAAGTGCCCGTGGGATCGCTCAGCGAGACGCCCTCGCGCAGGAAGACGCCGCCGTTGGAGTTGACGCCCCAGACGACGGCTTCCCCGGCGCTGACCTGCGCCAGCTTGCCCGGCACCCGGTTCCAGCTCGCCCCGGTAGGATCGGTCGAGGTGATGCCCTCGCGCACGAAGATGCCGCTCAACTCGTTCAGTCCCCAGACGAGGCTGCCCCCGGCGGTAACGGAGATGTTGTCGAACTCGCGCCCGTCGGAGTTGGCGGGGTAGTTGTCGTACTGCTGGAACTTGATCTGGAAATCGGAGCTGAAGGAGATGCCGGCCGCATACGCCACGGCGTCCAGGTCGAATGACTGTTCCGTGAAGTCCCCGGTCAGACTGGTGACCGTGTGCCACTGGACGCCGTCGGCACTGATCGCTATCCCATCGCCGACGACATGGCCGCTGAAGCTGGCCGGAAGGGGATCGTCCTCGTCCCCCAGTGACCAGTGGTCCAGCGTGAGAGTGGCGCTCGTAGCGGACGAAAGGTCCAGATGGAGCACCGCCTCGCAAAGGGAGTAGTCCGTGTCGGCGACCGTGTCGTCCATCCGCAGTCGGCCGCCGGTGACCTGGATGCGGCCGGCCTCATAGGCGAAGTAGCCCCAGCCGCCCGCTGCGTCCGGCCGCCCGGACGAGAAGTCCTGGAGAAGGGGCGCGGTCTGAGCGGTCGGCGTGACGACGGTGCCCTGGTCGAGGGCGAAGTTGTCGGCATATGCCTCTCCCGCGCCCACCGCCATTGCCTCAGCCATCCCCCCGATGCCCACCGACACGGTCTCGGCTCCCCATTCGCCGACAACCTTGCCCTGGTAAACCCAATCGCCGTTGTCGGGGTCATGGGTGGTGCGCCAGTAGCCGTTGACGCTCAGGGACGCCCTGTCCGCAGCCGCATCGTAGGATATGTAGACCGTTCCCTGGTTGCTGGTACGTGTGACCGCCTCTTCGACATCGGGCTGCCCGAACTTGTCGCCGTTGACCAGGGCGAAGTCCGTCGAGCCGTCAGCCCCGGCCATGATGCCCAGGGAGCAGGCGCCGTCCGGCGGCGCGGCCACGATCGTCAGGTCTATCAGCGCGGCGCCGCTGCCGCTGGCGGTGAAGCTCCAGTCGGTTTTGAAGGCGAAATCGTGGGCAGTGTCCAGCGTCCAGCCGTTGCTGCCGTAGAAGGCGCCCTCCAGTGCGGCCGAGGAGCCGTCCGACCTGAATTCGAGCCGCTGCTGGGTCTCGGCCAGCCACACGTCGGCGGGGGCGTCCTCCAGCAGGGCCCACACCGGCCCCTGGGCGTTGTCGCTGAAGTCGTCGGTAAACGGCACCGACGGCGCGCTGAGCAGGACACGTGACTCGAGGCCTTCCAGGTTGAGGGCAACACTACGGCGCTGCTGGAGCGGCTCATGCATCTCCGTCTCTCCGAAATGGGTAAGTTCAGGTGGCCCGGGAGGGCGACAGTACTTCAGCAGCCAACTTCCACACACGAGACTCAAGCCTGACGCCCGAGGCGGGGCATACAACATGGTGGGCGCAGCAGGACTCGAACCTGCGACTTCTACCGTGTGAAGGTAGCGCTCTCGCCACTGAGCTATGCGCCCACCGTCTACCGGCGACTATATCAGAGCCCGCCCCGGCCGTCAACCGCTGTGACGGCGCGTAATCCCGCCGCGCATTTGCTCTGCCGCGCAGAAGCCCTAACATCACCGGTCGTCGCCGTGCCGGACCGGGCGGCGTCCTCGCGGAAGGGAGACGACTCATGCCGGCCGACAGACCGAACGTGCTGTTTATCATCGTTGACGACCTGCGCCCGCAACTCGGATGCTACGGACGCCAGCAGATGGTCACCCCGCATATTGACCGACTGGCCGAGGAGGGCGTCCTGTTCGAACGTGCCTACTGCCAGGTGCCGGTCTGCGGGGCGACGCGCGCCAGCCTGCTGACCGGCGTCCGGCCGACGCGCCGGCGCTTCCGCGACTACAAGACGTGGGCCGACCGGGACCTGCCCGGCGCGCTGACACTGCCGGAGCACTTCCGGGGCCACGGATATGTGACCGTCTCCAACGGCAAAGTGTTCCATCACACTCCCGACTGCGCGGAGCGCAGTTGGAGCTCCGAGCCCTGGCGGCCCAGTTCGCCCGACGGCGACTGGCGCAACTACCTGCTGCCCGAGAGCCGAAAAGGCGCCGACGCGGGGGCCGCGGGCCAGCCCGTCGAGTGCGCCGACGTGCCCGACAACGCCTACTTCGACGGCCAGACAGCCGACCGGACGGTGCGCGACCTGAACCGTCTGACCGCGGAGGAGCGGCCCTGGTTCCTGGCAGCGGGGTTCCTGAAGCCCCACCTGCCGTTCAATGCGCCCAGGCGCTACTGGGACTTCTATCGCCGGGAGGACGTGGACCTGGCGGACAATCCCTTCCCGCCGCAGGACGCCCCCGAGCAGTCCCTGCACAACTGGGGCGAGCTGCGGCATTACCTGGGCATCCCGGCGGAGGGCGACCTGACCGAAAAGCAGGCCCGCGAGCTGGTGCACGGCTACTACGCCGCCACCAGCTACACCGACGCGCAGATCGGGCGCGTGCTCGACGAGCTGGAGCGGCTCGACGCGGCCGAGAACACCGTCGTGGTGCTGTGGGGCGACCACGGCTGGCAGCTCGGCGAGCACGGCCTGTGGTGCAAGCACTGCAACTACAACACGTCCCTGAACGCGCCCCTCATCCTGCGCCACGGCGAGGCCGGCGCCGGCGCGCACTCCCCGGCGCTGGTCGAGTTCGTTGACGTGTATCCGACGCTCTGCGAGCTGGCCGGTCTGCCCCCGCCGGACCATCTGGAAGGGACCAGCTTCGCGCCGCTGCTGGAGGCGCCGGAGCGCGAGTGGAAGGAGGCCCTGTTCAGCCGCTACCAGGCCGGCGACTCGGTGCGCACCGATCGCTACCTCTACACCGAGTGGACCGACGAAGAGGGACAAAGGACCGCGCGGATGCTCTACGATCACCAGCTCGACCCGGAGGAGAACCGCAACATAGCCGCGCTGCCGGAGAACCGCGAGACGGTCGAAGAGCTGGCGGGCATCCTGCGGAAGGGCTGGGAGGGCTACCAGCTCGCGTGAACGCCGGGAGCGCAGACGCGGGTCACAGAGGTATGTCGAAATCCTGTGCCATCGCTCTGACGCGGGGGCGCAGCGGCGGCAACTCCTCTTTGACCACGCCCCAGACAATCTGCAGGTCAACGCCGGAGTACTCGTGGATGAGTTTGTCCCGCATACCGGCCATCTGCTTCCAGGGGACCCCGGGATACCGCTGCCGGATCTCCTCTGGTATGCGCTTCGCCGCCTCTCCCATCACTTCCAGGCTTCTAATGACGGCGTTGATTGTCTTCTTGTCGGCGACGAAGGCGTCAAACGCCATACCTTCGGTGAACTCTTCGACCTCCCGCGCCGCGTTGAGGATGTCCGCGATATAGTCCCCAAACTCGTGGTTCATACGTCCACGACCTCCTCCAGGATGCGAGCCCCTATGCGCGGCTTGAGTGCCCTGCGCGACACGAGGTCAACCTTCTGTCCCAGGCGGTCTGTGAGGAACTCCTCGAGTTCAAGGAACTTGAAGAACCCGATGGGCCGCTCAAACTCGACCAGGAGGTCTATATCGCTCTCGGAACCGGCCCCTTCCCGCGCGACGGAGCCGAACAGCCCCATCCGCTTGACCCCATAGTGCTCTCGCAGATGGTCCATCAGACCGCCCAGCGTCTTCAGCACTGCGTCTTTGCTGACCACCTCTATCCCCTCCTGCAACCGGCAATCCCAGCTTAGCCATAGTGACCGGCCGAAGCAAGCTCGGGAACCGCTCGGGCATCGGCCGAGCCTGTGACTCGCCGCTTCCGCAGCGCGCGGTCAGATTGTCTCCTCAGTGACGGGCAGGGACTGCCAGTCGGCCCGGCCCAGGCCGGCTTCGGCGGCGTTTTTGACGAAGCCGATCTCCTCCGGCGCGAACCCGAACATGTGCGCCCCGTAGGCGTCCACCGCCACCGGGTCCCGGCTGGCGACCACGCGCCGGGCACCATCCAGCGTGTTGTCCACGTCCTGGAGCGTCCCGCCGGTCGGCCCGTGGTGGCGCAGAACGCGGTAGGCGTCCATGACGGTCAGGTCCACGCGCAGAACGCGGTGCAGGTCGGGCATCTTGCGGTGTATCTGAGGATGCAGGTTGCCCCGGTCGCCGGCGACCATGCCGAAGGCGTTCTTCAGGCCGATGCTCAGCCGACTGGTGCCGTGATCCTTCAGGATCGGCACGTTGATGAGCACGTCGCAGCCGTCGGCGTCCACGAACTCGCGGCAGAACGGCCAGCGCTTCAGCTCGTACCCGCCCGGCACGGCCAGCTCAACCGCGCGGGACCTGTTCACGAACGGCACCTGGGCGCCGGCGTCTCGGGCAGCGGCGGCGATCCCGCTGGCCTCGTAGGAGCGCGCCGGGTTCTTCGAGATGGTGTTGTCCATCACGCGCACGCTGCCGGCGTCGGCCTCCAGGCACATGCGCACCAGTTCGGCGACCACGTGGGGGTTGGTGTTGGTGGCGAAGCGCGGGCCGCGTACCCAGGCGATGTTGGGTTTGATGATGACGCGGTCCCCGGCGCTGACCAGGGCGCCCATCCCTCCGATGGCCTCGACGGCGCGCCGCGTCATCGCGGCGGCGGCCTGCCGCTCATCGTCATCCTCCTGGCGCGCATGGATGATGGCGATGCCGTCGGCCAGCCCGCTGTCCGCTGCGCTGCGCACCTCGAGCGCGCTCTCCCGCTCGGCGATGACCCGCAGCCCGGCCAGGCCGGCGGCTGCCACCGCCGCGCCCACCAGAAAGCCCCGTCTGCTCAGGTCGCCCTGTTCATCCTTCGCCATCGCCCATTGCCCCCTGCCAGTTGTCCTTACCCCATATCCTACTGCGCCTCGGCGCCGGCGTCACCTTCGCTCTCCGGTTCCTCCTCGCCGGCGGGATGGGGACGCTCGCCGGCTTCGCGCGCCGGCGGGCCGGCCCCCCGGATGGCGATGGCCTCGGCCGTGGCGCTGACGAACAGCACCGGCGCGATGACCGTCCAGTACGCCCGGGCACGCTCCGCCAACGCCTCCAGGTAGCCGACGTGGCCGCCCTGCACGAGCTGGCCCATGCGGATGCCCATCCCGATGGCAAACCACAGGCAGGGCAGCTCCAGCACCAGTACCAGCACGCCGCAGACAAGCGCCAGACCGGAGGCCGGCCGCCACATGCCCGGCTTCACCTGGAAGGCCGACAGCATCTCCTCCTGCGTCTGCACCATGCCCATCAGCACGGCCACGTTCAGCCCCACCCAGACGCAGAGGATCTTCGGCACCAGCGGATGGAAACCGGCGGCCATGTAAAGAAACATGACCGTGGCGTTGTAGGCGAAGATCACCACCGCCACCCGCGGCACCGGCGGGGAGCGCCCCATCAGCCGCAGGACGATGCGCAGGACGAACTCCGCCGGCCGGGCGACGAAACCCAGATGGAACCGCAGCACCGGCCAGGCAAGCAAAAGCCCCACCACGAACAGCAGCAGCGCCTGCACGGCCAGTCGCCAGTGCTGCGTCAGGACGAAGTCCAGCATAGCTGCTCCGTTGCCGGGTCTCTCTCCCCGAAGCTGCCCTATAGAGGAATGGCCAGTTCCCTCCGATCGGGGTCATTGACAGGCGAAGCTCAGTTTCACCGACGGCGGACGTTTGCTTCGCCACACCCCGAGAGAAGGTCCGGCCGTGTGGGATTGTATCACGGTGAACTGGCCTGTGCACGACAATCGCTGCCCTCGACGCGTCTCTACATGGCAGGCACGGAGTACACCGAGAACGACAACCACGAAACTGACCACAAAGGTACCACGGGCGCAGCGATGGGCGGGAGTTCACGCTGTGCTCGTCGTGCCCTTGTGGTTTGCTCTTGCTCCGCCTCTCCGTTGACTGCGCGGTGGGAGAAGCCGCTTCTCAGCGGCGGGTGTAGTTGCCCTCCAGCAGCGCCTCGGCCAGCACGTGGCCTTCCATGGCCTGTTCCAGCCGGCCCTTGCCGGATCCCTCGCGCAGGTCCAGCTCGGCGTCTAGGGCGTACAGCTTGAAGCGGTAGGTGTGCGTCCCGCTCGGCGGGCAGGGGCCGCCGTAGCCCATCTTGCCGAAGTCGGTGCGCCCCTGGACGCCCTCCGGCTCCCGTCCCTCCGGTATCTCTGTCGTCTCCGGCGGGATGTTCCAGACCAGCCAGTGGTCGAAGGTGCCCCCCGGCGCATCCGGATCGTCCATCACCAGCGCCAGCGCCTCCGCCTCCTCGGGCACGTCGTGAAAGTGCAGCGGCGGGGAAGTGTTCTGCCCGTCGCAGGTGTGCACCGACGGAATGCTGCCCCCATCATCAAACGCCGGACTGCTCAGTCGCATACCTGGCCCTCCTTTGAGCTTCGCGTAGTGCTTCTGCCCCCGATGCCTCCGATTATAGACATGCACGCCCCGGCAATCAATCCGCACGACAGAGCGTAGCCTCAGCCGGCGTGGTCCACTATGGCGCGGCAGATGGCGTCCACTGTCTGGCGCATCGAGTAGGTGCCGGGCGGGTTCTCTTCGTCGTTGACCAGGATGGAGAAGGCCACCTCGATGCCGCCGCGCGTGGTGGCGTAGCCGCTCAGCGCTCCCACGCCGCTCAAGTAGCCCGTCTTCCCGCGCACGTTCCCCGCGTACGGGGCCTCGGTCAGCCGGTCGTCGAGGGTGCCGTCGCGGCCGGCGACGGCGAGGCACGAGTTGAACTGCGCGTAGTGCTCCGAGCGGTGCATCTCGACCAGCAGGGCAGTCAGCGCGGCGGGCGGCAGGCGGTTGCCGCGCGACAGGCCGCTGCCGTCGTCCACCCGGAACTCCCCCTCCCGGAAACCGAGTTCCCTCACGAGCCGCGAGGCCCGGTGCGCACCGGTGCCCCACGAGCCGAGCCCGTAAGACTCCGCCCCGACGGTCTTCAGCACCTGCTCGGCGTAGTGGTTGTGGCTGCGCTTGACCATCGTCCTCAGCACGGGCATCAGCGGCGTCTTGCGCATGTGCAGCCGGCGCCCTTCGGCGCGCTCGTCCTGGGCAACCACCCGCGCACTGCCGGCGACGGAGATGCCCTCATCGGCCAGCACGGACCTGAGCGTCTCGACCGCATAGAGCGGCGGGTCGGGCACGGTCATGCGGCCCGCGTATCCACCGGAACCCAGACGCACGTGGCCGCCGACGCGCGCCCCCCGCTGCCCGGCGCGGCGCTCGAACCAGATGACGTGCCGCTTCGCTGCGGTGGCGCACGTGTTGGCGATCTCCAGCGTGCCCGTCGGCGGCTGGAGACTGACCAGCGCGGCGTCGCCCGCTGCCTGGCCGGGCTTCACGCTGACCGTAACGCAGTTGTCGTTGACCGACAGCGCGCAGGCGGGGGCGAAGTACCACTTCCAGGCCTGCTCGGGCGACCAGCGGGGGTGGTGCCAAACGCGGTCGAACATCCTGTCGTCAGCCACCACGTCGCCCGTGACGCGGCGTATTCCGGCTTCCTTCAATACGGCGCCCCAGGCGCGGAACACATCTTCGGCGTCCTCGGAATCGTAGCGCCCGCCGATGGTGGGGTCACCGCCGCCGCGCACGACGAGGTCACCGGCCAGGCGCCCGTCGCGGACCGGCCCGCCGGCCAGCAGCTCGGTTTTGAACTCGTAATCCGGCCCCAGCGCGCGCAGGGCCACCGCGGCGGTGAGCAGCTTCTGGTTGCTGGCGGGGATGAACTGCTCCGTGGCGCGGCGCCTGTAGAGCACCCGCCCGCTGGCGGCGGCCACGACGTGCACGCCGATCCGTGCCGCGCTGCGCCCCTGCGTCGTCGCCACGCGCCGCACATCGGCATCCAGCGCCTCGTTGGTGGGGCGCGCGAGGGCCGGCGCGGCGGCCAGCAGGAGCAAACACAACAGGTGTTTTCCGGTGCGCATCTGTGGCCTTCCGCCGTCTCTCAGTCGCGGATCACGTAATCCATCGCCGGCACGCGGACGCCGTCCACCGTCCGGTCTTCATCACTGAAGTTCACCACCACCGCCCGCCCGGAGGACCACTCCGTCTGCTCGACCAGGAAGTCATCGGTCAGGTAGTCGTGGTTGACCATCTCGTCGGTGCCGATCTGCGCGTGCCACTCGTCCACGTAGAACGAGTCGGCGAACGCCTGCCGGTACTGCGGCCAGGTCTCGGCCGTGAAGCCCCCGAAGGCCAGCGGGCAGCCCCACAGGACGTTCTCCAGACAGCGCGCGCGGAACGCCTCCGGGCGAAGCGCCGGGCCGCCACGCCAGCCGATCACGCAGTCGTGGTAAACCAGCGCCCACAGCGGCACCGACTCGCCGGGCACGCGCGTGTGCTTGCCGTGGGGGGAGACGTCCAGGTAGGGCACGCCCCAGTCGCATCCGTTCTCGCTGCTGAAGATGACGCCCTGCTCCTTGTAGAACTGCATGGTGCGGATCTTCCACTCCATGTCCTCGGCGCGCGTGAGCGTGTTACCCTCCTCGTGAGACTGCTTCAGGCTCTCGGCGGTGAGCGTGTCGGCGTAGATGCACTGCGCTCCGAGTTCCGCCAGGTGGGGCCAGTTGCGCCGGACGCACTCGAAGGCGTCCCGTGAGTTCAGGATGTATGCCTGGCCGCCGCGCCAGTGCCCGCCCGGCAGCGGTGCGCCGTCCGGCGTGCGGCAGACACCGTCGGGGAAACTGTCCGACTGCTCGTAGATGTCCTGGTAGTTGTCGTGCAAATGCGCGACGAACGGCCCCTCCGGGTTGCACAGCTCCTTCAGCTCCTCGACGGTGCCGAGGGCCGGCTCGGGGGGCCAGATATCCGGATGGGACTCGTCGTAGCCGCCCTTTATCCAGCCGTGATAGCTGGGGATGCCGCGGCTCATGCCGAGCTGCTTTGCGTCCTGGAAGATCTCGGCGGCCTGGCGGAAGGTGATCCGCGGCACGACGCCCTCATCGCGGCCCGCCAGCTCCTCGGGCACGGGCATCCAGATCTCCTCGTAGCGCGAGCGGCGGAACGTCCAGCCCAGCATGAAGTGCAGGTTCCGCCCGCCGACGATGTTCTCCAGCGCCGGCACGTCGGCGATCTTCTCCTCCAGCGTCCGGAACAGCCCGTTCTGCTGCGCCCACTCCCGGAACGTCTTTGCCACGGCCACGTAGCCGCCCTCGACGAACCGGTAGCGCAGCCGGCGGGGGCTGTCCCACCGCCCCAGCGACTTCAGCCACAGCGGTGCCACCCATGCACCCGCATGGAGGACGCCCGCGTCCGCGCAGCCGTCCTCGACGATGCAGATCCAACCGCCGCCGTCGCGCAGCCCGCCGAGCCAGCGCATGTTCAGATGGTTGCCGTCGTAGCGATACAACTGGTGCCCAAACCGGTTCAGCGGCTCGCGGACCAGCCGGCCCTGGTGGACGGGCAGCAGGATGGCGTCCGACTCGATCGGCGGCGGGAAGACCAGGCTGGGTATTTCCTCGGAGATTTCCGGCACCTCGGCCACCAGCCACGGCCCGTCCAGACGAAAGCGGCAGCGGAACGTGCCGACGGGCCGTCCCACGCGCCCCAGCAGCGTCAGGCGCACGTGGTCGCCCTCGGCGGCGGCCATGAAGCGCCCGGGGTAGCGGTCGCCGTAGGCCCGCGAGGTCCGCTGCCAGCCGTGCCCTTCGTCCAGGGCGCACCTGTCCTGCACTGCCACCGCCGGCATGTGCCAGTCACGGCCGCCCGCCTTGTCGGTCAGCTCGGCGGACGCATCGCCGTGCATCACGAAGCGCAGGTGCTCGTTCTCCAGCCGAACTACTTCGTCGGAATGGTCGTCCATCTTGCTCCTCCTGTTCTTCGCTCGATCCTCGGGCCATTCTTCTGCACCGCCGGGGCCGAATGCAAACCGGGCCGTCCGTTCTGTATTCGGCCCGCGTTCTGCTACAATGTGCCCGGGGAATCCGAGGCACACATCCGAGAGGGGCATCCGATGGTAAGCCAGCATAACGTCCTGAACCTGGTCCGCTCGCGAAGCTACCGCCAGATGACCACCGACGAACTGGCGCGGCACTTCTCCGTCAAGCCCGATGAGATGGACGAGTTCGTGTCGCTCTTGCGCGATCTGGAGCGGCAGGGCGAGCTGGTCAAGGTCAAGAAGAAACACTGGGTGAACCCCGACCGCGCCGACCTGCTGGTGGGGCGCCTGCAGTGCAACGCGCGGGGGTTTGGCTTCCTCCTGCCGGTGCGCGAGGACGTGGAGGACGTCTACGTCGCCGAGGAGGACATGGGCGAGGCAATGGACGGGGACCTGGTGGTGCTGGAGTTGGGCGGGGGCAAAGGCCGGGGCCGCAGGCGGCGCAAGCTCGGCCCCGCCGGCCGTGTCATCAAGGTCATCGAGCACCGCAACCAGCAGGTGGTCGGCACCTTCACCCCCGGGCGCAAGTTCGGCCGCGTCGCACCGGACAACCCCCGCCTGTTCCGCGACATCTACGTCGCACGGGAAGACTGGCGCGGCGCGGGGCAGGGAGACCAGGTCGTCGTCGAGCTGACCGGCTGGCCCACCCTCCGGCGCAATCCGGAGGGGGAGATCCGGGAGGTGCTGGGCAAGGCGGGCGACCCGGAGGTGGACGTGCAGTCGGTCATCCTCGAGTTCGGCCTGCCCAGGGAGTGGCCTCCAGAGGTCCTCGAAGCGGCCGCGAAGATGCCCGACAGGCCGCCCGCAGAGGAGATCGCCCGCCGCCACGACATGCGCGGCGAGGTAACTATCACCATTGATCCCGAGGATGCCAAGGACTACGACGACGCCCTGTCCCTGCTGACCGACGAGGCTACGGGCCACCGCATCGTACTCGTCCACATCGCCGACATCAGCTTCCACGTTTCCCCCGACGATCCGATAGACCTGGAGGCCCGCAGCCGGGGGACCAGTGTCTACCTGGCAAACGACGTCGTGCCCATGCTGCCGCCCGAGCAGAGCAAGGACACCCTGAGCCTGGTGGAGGGCAAGGATCGGCTGGCCAAGACGGTCCGCATCGAGTTCGACGAGCGCGGGCGCATGCTCGAATACGCCATCCTCCACTCGGTCGTGAACGTGGACAGGCGCATGACCTACACCGAAGTGCAGGAGGTGCTGGAGGGGCTGGAGTCGGAGGAGCCGGCCGCCGAGGCCGCCATGGAGAGGCTGCCCGAGGAGATATGGGTCCTGCTGCGGGAGCTGGACCGGCTGGCGAGGCAACTGCGCGCCCGCCGCCGGGAGGTGGGCTCGATTGACCTGGACGTGCCCGACTACGAGGTGCACGTGGGCGAGGACGGCCACGTGGTCAGCGTCAATCAGATCGTGCGCGATCGCGCCCACGGCCTGGTCGAGGAGTTCATGCTCAGCGCCAACCGGGCCGTGGCGCAGTTCATGGACGACAAGAAGCTGCCCGCTCTGTACCGCATCCACGAACCGCCGCCGGAAGAGGACCTGGAGGAGTTCGGCGACTTCGTCGAGACCGTCCTCGGCCGGAAGGTGGACGCCCTGGACCGGCGCCAGCTACAGCAGTTGCTGGCCGACGTGGCCGGCACGAACCTGGCCGAGGCGGTCAACATGCAACTGCTGCGCGCAATGACCCGCGCGCTCTACAGCCCCGGCGTCAAGGCGCACTTCGCGCTGCACTTCGACCGATACTGCCACTTCACCTCGCCGGTGCGGCGCTATCCCGACCTGCTCGTCCACCACGTGCTGGACGGCTTCCTGAAGCGCAAGGAGCGCGCCGGCAAGCTGCGCGGCGAGTGGCGGCCCAAACTCCAGGGCATCGCCGGCCGGTGCAACGAGATGCAGGAGCGCGCCGACGAGGCCGAGCGGGAAATCGTCAAGATCAAACTGCTGCGCTACCTGGAGCAGCATCGCGACGAGGTCTTCGAGGGCATCATCACCGGCGTGATGGAGATGGGCATCTTCGTGCGCCTGGAGGACTACTCGGTCGAGGGCCTGGTGCGCGTGCAGGACATCAAGGACGACTTCTACAAGCTCCAGGAGCGCCGCCACGCCCTGGTCGGCACGCGCACGGGGCGGGAGTTCCACCTCGGCCAGCCGGTGCGTGTGACCATAGACGACATAAACATGGCCCGCCGGCAGTTGAACCTGCTGCTGCGGGGGTAAACCGCCGGTGCTGCTCGCGGTCAGTCGCACTGTGCAAGCGAAGCCACTGTGCTCAAGGAATCGGCCAGTGGTACTCAGGTGGTGGCGCGCTGGAGGGCAGGCCCTTCTGGAGAGCGGCGCCTTTGCGCCGCTCTGGATTCCGGCGGCTTGCCGCCGGTCGCTGAGGGATGGCGGGGCAAGCCCCGCAACGGCAGAGCGGTGGCAAGCCACCGCACTCCAGAAACCTCTCCGCCGCTGCTGCAAGCTAGCCGGCGCAGTTCGGCGCCTCAGTTCCGGTGGGCAGCGTCCCAGTTCGGGCTCAGCCAGGGACCGCAGCAAGTCCCACTCCGCTGTCGGTCGGCGGCCAGCGGAAAATGCCCGTTTCGTCTTCGTTCAGATTGAGCCCCTCGCGGATGCTCTCTTCCCAGCGCGCCGCTTCGTCGTAGTCACGGAAGCAACGGACCTGTACAGGTATCCCGCGTTGGACCTCAACAACGATCCAAAGGACCGAGCCTGCGGTCAGTTGGGGCATTGGCTGTTACCTTTCACGCACCGGTGAGCCGCTTGTGCCAGCAGTAGACTTCGCGGTAGTCGAGGAAGGCGCAGCGGTCGTTGAGCCCGCTGGCCTTGAATGTGGGTCGGTTCACCTGTCTCACAAACACCGACTTCCTCGTCCGTTCGGCTACGACTGCGCAGCCTGTTTCGAGTTGCGGCGCCGAGAGGTACACATCGTTGAGTCTGAGCAGGCCGCCGTAGACGGGTGTCGTATGCTCAACCTCAAACAGCCGCACAGGTACCCGCGTGCCGCGGCGCAGCCAGATAACGTCTATGAACGCGGCCACGGCGTCCACCTCGCTAAGGGCCGGCGGCAGTGTATCCGAGCACGGGAATCGCTGTGCGAGTGACCAATCGAGCTTCTTCCGGTCTGCTCGCGGCAACCACACATCGCAGTTCTTCAGGCTGCCGATGGAGCCGAGGAGCGTCTGAACTTGGTCGTGCGAAAGCTCAGGTGTTGGTTCAGCCCCCGTGCCAGCAACTAAGCGCACCAGCGTCTCCCAGCCGCCGTAGGCCTCAACACTGAACCGACCCGCACGAGCCACATAGAGCTCATTGCCCTCTTCCTGCAAGTAGACCTGCGCCTTGTACTGTCCGTCGCTTGCCGGAGACACGGCTTCGAAAACCTCTTCGACCTCGCCGTAAGGTATCAGCAACGGCTCTTCTTGTGCGTCCCAAAGGAAGCAGAGGATCGACGGATGGCCCCCCAACCGCGCCAGATCCTGCTCGCGGAGGCCATAGAAGGTACGACCACCATTGTGCACCCTCGAGTACCGGAGATACAGGCGCACGGGCGGTTCGCCAACCTCGAACAGAGATTGGCTTCCATGCAGCTTACGCACGGCGCCGTATCGCTCTTTCAGGCGCGAGAGGAATTCTGCTTTTGTGTCGTTGGCTATCTGTATCTCTCCGTCGCGCCAGACACAACATGCTCCCCGACGGGTTTGATGTTACTCGCCGGGCTGCCTCTCCGCAAGCCGCCCCTACATGACTCCTGAAGCACGGACTACAAGCACGCGACTGTCGAGGCCGGCATGCTCGACCCTCCAGCTACCGGAGAACCGCCCCGTCGGCTTCCAGGTGTTGCTGGAGGCGCTCCACGTCCAGTCCGCGGGGTGGGACGTCCCGTTCGATGCTCAGCGCGGCGGCTGTGCCCGCCGCCTGGCCCATGACCATGCACTGGCTCATCCAGCGGGTCGAGCCGGCGGCCTCGTGCGTGGCGCTGTGGCAGCGGCCGGCCACCAGCAGGTGCTCGACCTGCTCCGGCACCAGCGTGCGATAGGGAATCGAGTAGTAGCCGCCCTCCGGCAGGTGGAATCCCGACCGGCCGTCCATGCCGGCGCCCTCGACGTTGTGGATGTCCACGAACGCCGCCCCCAGCCCGATGCTGTCCTCGAAGATGCGCTGCTCGCGGATGTCCTGCTCGGTCAGGACGTACTCGCCCTGGATGCGCCGCGTCTCACGCACGCCGATCATCTGCGCGGTGTCCAGCAGGTAGCTGTCCTCGAAGCCCGGGATCAGCTCGCGCATCGCGTTGACGGCCTGGCGCACCTGCGCGCGCCCGTCCACCGCCGCGCGCGTCATGTCCACGGCGTGCGTCCCGTCCAGGTGCATGTGGGTGAAGTTCACGCCCACCTGGTCCGGGCGGCTGGGAATCCACCAGAAGCCCATGAGCTGGCTCTGCCAGGGCTCCATCAGGCCCTCTTCGGCGGCCCGACGGCAGAACTCCTTCAGCCCCGGATCGTCCTTCATGTACTCCTGCACGCGAGGCCAGTCCACGCCGCCGACCCGGTACATGAGAGTGCAGGGCTGCATGCGGCCGTCCTCCGGACGGCCCTTCACCGTGGGGCAGCCGGCCCTGCTCGCCACCACGGCGTCGCCCGTGCAGTCCACGACCCGCCGGGCGAGCACGGCGGCGCGGCCCGACACCGTGCTCAACACCACGCCGCCCACCGCGCCCTCGTCCACCAGCGCCTGGCAGGCGCGGCTGTAGAACAGCAGGCTCAGCCCCGCTTCCTCGGCCATCCGGTCGAGCAGGTACTTGAACCCCTCGACCTCGACGAACAGGTCCTGTCCGCTCAGGTGGGCCTCGTGGTCGGCCACGGCGCGTTGGGCGATCTCGCGGGGTATGCCGCCGACGATCTCCGGCTCCCCGCCCGAGCCGCGGAAGACGGCGATCTTCTGGTGCAGCCCCGCCGTCGCCATGCCGCCCAGGCAGTTGAACTGCTCGATGAGGATGGTGTCGGCGCCGGCACGCGCGGCGGCCAGCCCGGCGCAGACCCCCGCCGGCCCGCCCCCGGCCACGGCCACGTCAAACCGGCCCAGCACGGCGATGTCCGTCGCGGGCTCGCGTATCACTTCCCTCATGGTTCCTCCGGTTCCGATGCGCAGGATAGGCGTAGTAAACCACAACGACACAACGAGCACAACGGAGGGGGGGGGAGGAAGCGGCTTCTTAGCTCCGCCTGAGGTCCGATCCGCCGAATGGGTAGGCGCGGCGTGTCGGGCGCCGTACGGCGGCCCAGGTCTGGCGAGCCTACTTCGCCGAGGCTTCGAAGGCCAAGGGACGCCGGACCTACCATCTGCGCGCTGCTCACGGCAGGAAGCTGTCGGTGTCGGCGAGTTTCTCCGGCAGATAGCGCTCGATGACGAAGTTGAGACTGTGCTTGGCGAACGCCTGCTGCTCGACGCGCACCCCCATCTTCAGCATCTTCTTGATCGCCCGCTGCCAGGGCTTGTGGTGCTGGAAGAACGGGTCGTTGCGGATCAGGTCCTTGCCACGCTTGATGTCGGTGTCGCTCAGCGGGTGGGTCGGCAGGTCGTAGGTCTCGATGTCCTTCGGCGTCACCCCGAGGAACCGCGCGTCGGGCACGCAGAAGAACTCGTTAATGTGGGCGGCGTTGCCACTGCCCACTTTCAGCGTCCGATAGATGTTGCCGTAGCCGTAGGGGTCGCCGTCCACGAAGGCGTACACCGGCATGTCGTTCTGCTCGCTGAGGCGGCGCACGAAGCGCCGGCAGGCGCGCGTCGGCACGCCGCCCAGG
>JAWOCH010000044.1:0-3351 GCA_046483865.1 Candidatus Brocadiia bacterium
GACCACCAACCCCATCGAACGCTTCATAGGAGAGTTGAGCAAGAAGATCCGCAAGGTGGGCATCTTCCCCAGTGCTCGGAGCCTGGAGAGGGCCACCTACCTGGTCTGGCGGAAGCTACAACAGCAGCGCTACGGCCGCACAGCGCGCCGAAGCCCTCCAGCCCCTTTTACACAACACTCTTGACACGATCGCCGGCTCCGGGTCACTCGGGCCGGCTCTCGTACCGGCACAGGGCGGCGTAGGCAGTCCGCAGAACAGCGGTGGTCTCGCCCGGGGTGAACTCCGTATCCGGGGGGCCGAGGATGCTGGCTACGGGCATCATGCCGCGCAGCGAGTTGGTGCAGAATGCTTCGTCCGCCGTCAGCAGGTCCGCCTCGCTGTAATGCCCGGTCTCCAGCGGGATGCCCTCCTCAGCGCACAGCCCCAGCAGGACGGCCCGTGTGATGCCGGGCAGCAGGCCGCACTCGACTGCGGGTGTGCAGAGCGTTCCGTCGCGGACGAAGAACAGGTTGCTGATGGCGCCCTCGGCCAGATCGCCGCGGCTGTTGAGGAAGTAGACTTCATCGGCGCCGCGACGCCGCCCGTCGGCCAGGGCGAGGACGTTGCCCTGGTAGCTGAGGCTCTTGTGGCGCACGACGGGCGATGCTTCGTTGCGGCGATGGTCGGCACGTGCGAGCGTGATGGGCGGAGGGGCGGCATCCAGCGGAGGCAGCTCCATCGGGCGCGCCTCGGCCAGAACGGTCGGCTCGGTCGTCTCCAGCTCCGTCAGCCGTCCCTGGTGGCGCCCCCGGCTGACCGTCATGCGCAGATAGCCCTCTTCTACCTCGTTCGCGCGGATCAACTCCTTGACACCGATGGCGAGCGCGGCGGCGTCCGGTCCGCCGCCGAAGCCGGTCTCCCGGCAGGAGTTGGCCAGCCGCTCCAGGTGCCGTTCCAGGAACAGCGGCGCGCCGGCGCAGATGCGCGTCGTCTCGAAGAAACCGTCCCCGTAGAGGAAGCCCCGGTCGAAAGGGGAGATACGCGCCTGCTCACGCGGAACCAGGCGTCCGTTCAGGTAGACGTTGTCCACTGGTAGTTCCTCCGCCGAACGGCCGAGAGCCCGTTGAAGAATGCACACGTATAAGCCAGGGCGCGCAAGTGCACGTGAAAACCCGTCTGGTATGTGGTACAGCCACCCTCGGCCGTGAATCCTCAGCCGGGGGCGGCTGAGCTACATTCTTCAACGGGCTGCTACGTTCGCGCCGCCAGTTCGCCGACGTGCGCACCGAGCGCCTCCATCACTCCGCGGGCCTTGTGCAGGGTCTCCTCGTATTCCATCTGGGGGTCCGAATCAGCCACGATCCCCCCGCCGAACTGGCCGTAGATCCATCCGTTCTGACGGATGAGGGTGCGTATGACGATGTTGAGGTCCATGCGCCCGTGGAAGCTGACGTAGCCGATCGAGCCGGTGTACACGTTGCGCGCGTGGGGTTCCAGTTCCTCGATGATCTCCATGGCGCGTATCTTTGGCGCGCCGGTGATGGAGCCGCCCGGGAAGGTCGCCCGAATCAGGGAGAACTCGTCGTGCTCCGGCCGGTAGAGGCGTCCCGTAACCGTGGAGACCAGGTGGAACACCGTTTCGTATTCCTCGATGGCGGCGTGCTCGCGGACGCGGACCGTCCCGTAATCGCAGACCTTGCCCAGGTCGTTGCGCTCAAGGTCCACGATCATGGCCAGCTCGGCGTGGTCCTTGGCCGAGGCCAGCAGCTCCTCCCGCATCCGCCGATTGAACTCGGGCTCGCCCGCGCGGCGCGGCCGCGTGCCCTTGATTGGGCGCGTGCTGACCGAGTCCCCTTCCACAAGAAGGAACCGCTCGGGGGAGGAACTCATGACCTCGAAGCCGGGATACTTCAGGAACGCGCTGAACGGGGCGGGATTGGCCCGCCGCAGCCGCTCGTACACGGTAAGGCCGTCGGCCGGGCACTCGCCGGCGAACCGCTGGGCCAGGTTGACCTGAAAGATGTCACCCGCCGCGATGTACTCGATCGCCCGGCGCACCGTCCGGAGATACTCTTCGTGCGTGAAGTTGCTGGTGAGGCGGAGCGGCTCCATGTGGGGCTGCTCGTCGCCCGGCACGGGCCGGGGAAGCTCCGGGCGTGGCCCCGCCGGCCCGACCCACTCGGTCACTCCCCGCTGATGGTCGAACACCAAACCGCCATCGTAGAAACACAGGATGAGTTCCGGCACATCCAGGTCGTAGTCGCACGAGCGGGGCAGGCGCTCGATACGGTGGCGCAGATCGTAGGAGAAATACCCCGCCGCTCCGCCCGCGAAGGGCAGCTCGAAGCCGTCCGGCGCCTTGAACCGGTAGCGATCGAACACCTCCGAGAGCACGCGGAAGGGATCTTCGCCGTGGACCACGCGGCTGCCGTCGCACAGGTTCAGCACTTCGGTCTCCGCGCCCCGGCAGGTGACCTTCAGGAAGGGATCCCAGCAGAGCAGGGAGTATCGGCCGAACGCGCCGGCGTGGCCGGAGCTTTCCAGCAACGCCGGATATGGCCGGTCTGTCACCGCGCGGAGATAGGCCGCCGGCCGGCAGTCGGTCTCCATCTGGTGGCGTTCAACAGTCACGAACTCTCCCCCACGGACCAACCGCAGAGAACTAAAGAATCAGCCACAGATTAGCACAGATATGCACAGATTACGGCAACAGAAGGAATCGCAGAGTTCTGTCGATCATCAGTGTGAATCTGTGCCAATGTCTGGCCCCAAGGCCGTACATCAGAAGACCATGCGCTTGATCTCGAACTCAGGCCCGAAGTTCAGCAGCAACCCGACCCCAATGCCCGTGGCCTTCAGGTAGTGCAGCAATTGAGCCTGATGCGCCGGTTCCAGCGCCGTCGCAGCCTTTACTTCCACCATTACTTTCCCGTCCACGACCAGGTCCGCCACGTAGTCTCCGACGGTCTGTCCCTTGTAGGTTACGGCGATGGGCCGCTGCTGCTCGACCGTCAGCCCTTGCTCCGCCAACTCGAGCGCAAGCGCATTCTCGTACACCTTCTCCAGGAACCCACTGCCGAGTGTGTTGTAGACACTGTATGCCGCCCCGATGATGACCCGGGTCGTCTCCTCATGCCTGTACTGCTCCTCAGGCACATCGCACCTCCGGAAACGGACGCCCCCCGTCGTACCTTTGCCGTTGATCAGTGCCTATCTGTGTGAATCTGTGGCCCTTCAGTCGTGCCGTTTAGTCCTGTTGCTCGCCGTGGTGGACCTCGATGGCTCCCTGCGCGGCGGCCATGCGGGCGACGGGCACGCGGTAGGGCGAGCAGGAGACGTAGTTCAGCCCCGCGCGGTAGCAGAACTTGACC
>JAWOCH010000187.1:0-6152 GCA_046483865.1 Candidatus Brocadiia bacterium
CTATCCTTTTCTGCCGTCCGTTGTGCTCGTAGTGTCGTTGTGGTTGATAAGTTGCCGTTCTCCGTGTCCTCCGTGCCTCCGTGGTGAATAGGCCCGGAACGAAACAGCCTGAGGTCCCCAAACGATGGACGAGATGACGTCGCACCAACGGTTCAGCCGGATGTATGAGCACCGCGAGGCGGACCGCGTGCCCATCATAGACAGCCCCTGGCCGGCCACCATCGAGCGCTGGCAGAGCGAAGGGATGCCGGAGGACGTGGACTGGGCGGACTACTTCGGCCTGGACCGCACCGCCCGTATCGGCGTGGACAACAGCCCCCGCTACCCCACCCGCACCGTCGAGGAGACCGACGAGTATCGCGTCAGCACAACGAGCTGGGGCGTGACGGTCAGAAACTGGAAGCACGCCGCCTCCACACCCGAGTTCCTCGACTTCACCATCACCGACCCCGAGAGCTGGCAGGAGGCCAAGAAGCGCATGACGCCCTCCCGGGACCGGGTGAACTGGGACCACCTGGCCGAGAACTACCCCCGCTGGCGCGAGGAGGGGCGCTGGATCATTGGCAGCCTCTGGTTCGGATTCGACGTGACCCACTCCTGGACCGTGGGCACCGAGCGCGTGCTGATCGCACTGGCGCAGCAGCCGGAGTGGTGCCGCGACATGTTCAACCACTTCCTGGACGTGAACCTGGCGTTGCTGGAGATGGTGTTGGAGGAGGGCTACACGTTCGACTGCGTGAGCTGGCCGGACGACATGGGCTACAAGGGGCACCAGTTCTTCGGGCTCGACATGTATCGCGACCTGCTGAAGCCGGCCCACCGGCGTGCCGTCGAGTGGGCCCACGAGCGGGGCATCTACGCCCACCTGCACTCCTGCGGCGACGTGCGCCCGTTCGTGCCCGAACTTGTGGAGATCGGCCTCGACGCGCTGAACCCCCTCGAGGTGAAGGCCGGCATGGACCCCATCGCGCTCAAAAAGGAATACGGCGACCGGCTCGTGCTGCACGGCGGCATCAACGCCGTCCTGTGGCCGGACCCGCCGGCCATCGAGGAGGAGATACGCCGGGTGGTGCCGGTGGTCAAAGAGAACGGCGGCTACATCTTCAGCTCCGACCACTCGGTGCCCTCCAGCGTGAGCCTGGAGGACTTCCGCCACATCGTCGAACTGGCCAAGGAGGCCGGCTCCTATCGGTGACCGATCTGCGGCAGCCAATGTAGCACAGGCGCCCTCGCCTGTGGCTCCTCAGCCGGGGGCGGCTGAGCTACATAGTCTGGAGTCCTGGTACACATGCCCGGAGGCAGCGGGATGAGCGACGTGAAGGTAGCCCTCATCGGCGCCGGCAGCCGCAGCTTCGGGCCCGGCACCGTGCGCGACGTGCTTCTGAGCGAGCCCCTCCGCGGCCGGCTGGGAGAGCTGGCGCTGATGGACATCGCCGAAGAGCACCTGGCGGACTCGGCGGACTATGCGCGTTGGGTGAAAGCCGAGCTGGACCATCCGGCCGACGTGCTGGCCACCACGGAGCTGGACGCGGCGCTGGAGGGGGCCGACTTCGCCGTGGCGGCCATCGAGGTAGACCGTTTCCGCTACTGGACGCAGGACTTCCACGTGCCGCGCAGCCACGGGTTCCGCCAGGTGTTCGGCGAGAACGGCGGCCCGGGCGGCATCTTCCACGCCCTGCGCAATATGGGGCCGATGGTCGAGATCGGGCGCCGGATAGAGGAGCTGTGCCCCGACGCCGCCCTGCTGAACTTCACCAACCCCGAGCACAAGCTGTGCGAGGGGCTGACGCGGCTGACTTCGACGCAGACCGTCGGCCTGTGCCACGGCGTGTTCATGGGCCTGGAGCAGATCGCCCGGATGCTGGACATGCCCGAGAGCCGGCTGGATGCGGCCGCCTGCGGGATGAACCACTTCACCTGGTTCCAGCGCATCCGCGACCGCGAGACCGGCGAGGACCTCTACCCCCGCCTGCGCGAGGCGGAGCGTGAGGGCGATTGGCTGCACGACTGGCACGAGATCGGCATGGCGCGCATCCTGTTCCGACGCTTCGGTCTGTGGCCCAGCCCCGCCGCCAACCACTACGGGGAGTACATCCGCTGGGCGGAGGAGTTCGTGGCCGACGAGCTGCAGTTCTTCTACGATCCAGCCGGCGGCCACCCCTGGGAGACGGGCGAGATACCGGAGTTCGTCTACTCCCTGACCGGCGAGCCCACGAAGCGGCCGTGGAACGGCGAGCCGTCCGAGCCACCCGATCCGAGGGATGCCCGCCTGGAGCCGTCGGGCGAGCTGGCCGTGCCCATCATGGAGGGGCTGGCCTGCGGCGAGCGCCGCGAGCTGGCCGCCGTCAACGTCCCCAACCAGGGCGCCATCCCCAACCTGCCCCGTGACATGGTGGTCGAGGTGCCGGGGGTGGCCGACGCCGACGGGCTGCGCGCCTGCCAGATGGAGTCCCTGCCGGAGGCGATAGCCGCCATGCTCCGAGTGCAGGCGAGCATCCATAAGCTCATCGTGGAGGCATTCGCCGAGCAGTCGCGGGACAAGCTCATCCAGGCCGTACTGCTGGACCCCACCGTGGACGGCTACCGCCGCGCGGTGGAGATGGTAGACGAGATGTGCCGGCTCCAGGCGGATATCCTCCCGCCGCTGCACTGAGCTGGCCCACCGGAGAGGAGACGCGACCAATGGTTTCGGGTGAACTCTGGCGCCTGATAGACGACGATGCGCTCGAGCGGATCGCTGCCGGAGCAGAGCGACTGCTCGCTGAGGCCGGGGCCCGCGTCGAGCACGAGGGCATCCTGGGTAAGCTGGCTGCGCGGGGTTGCACGGTGGACGCCTCGACGCAGCATTGCCGCTTCACGCCGCAACTGATCGCTGAGGCGACGGGCCATTACGCCCGGCAGGAAGCGCGCAACCGGCCGGAGGACCCGCTCCACTTCCGGCAAGCCGTCGGCTGGGACCCGGCCCGTCCGGTGCGGCTCGCCCACGGCGGGAGCAACCCGCACTTGCTGGACTGGCCGTCGGGCGAGCGCCGCCTGGCCACCAGCGCCGACGTCGCCGCCATGGCGAAGATGGCTCATGTACTGGATGAGTTCGCCGTCGTGGGGCAGGTCCTTACGGCCTCGGACGTAGACTCCCGCGTGGAGCCCGTCTGGAACGTCGTCAGGCGCATGGAGCTGACGGACAAGCCGGTCCGCGGCGGCGAGGTGATGCACCCCGAGAACGTCAAACATCTGGTGCGCCTGGGGGAGATCGAGACCGGCCGGCCGGGCTGCGTGGACCTCGTGCCGGCCTGCAACTTCATCATCTCGCCGCTGCGCTACAACCGACGCGCGCTGGCCTGCATGGTGGAGAAGATGCGCTTCGGCGTGCGCAACGACGTGGGCAGCATGCCGGTGAGCGGCATGAGCGCTCCGGTCACTGTCGCCGGCACGGCGGCGCTCATGCTGGCCGAGGTAGTGGGCGGCTGGTGCATCTCCTACGTCATCGACCCGGACGTGGCCGTGGGCGCCGGGTTCGCCTCCGGCTCGATGGACATGCGCAGCGCGAACGCCGTCTTCGGCAGCCCGGAGGCGGTGCTTCAGGACCTTGCGGTATCGCAGTGCTGCCGGCGCCTCTATGGGATCCATAGCACCTGGTGCGCTTTCAACTACGTGGACTGCAAGACGCCCGGCATCCAGGCGGCCATCGAGAAGCTGATGCCGCTGTCCGCCCTGCCCCTTGCCGGCGCGCTGCCGTTCTACCCGGATGGGCTGCTCTCGGCCGGGCAGGACTACAGCCCGGTTCAGCACCTGATGGAGTTCGAAGTCGCCAACGCCCTGGACCGCTTCATGGGCACCTTCGAAGTCACAGACGAGACGCTGGCGCTGGACCTCCTCGCGGAACGCGCCGGGCGCGTCAACGCCTCGTTCCTCGAGACCGACCATACCCTGGCCCACTACGCCGGGGAGCAGTACTACCCCCGGTGGCTGGACCGTTCCCGCTGGCAGGGCACCGAGACGGAGCGTCGGGCCGAGCGGGACATGCTCGAGAGGGTGGACCGCTACTGGAAGGACGCCGCAGCAGCCTACGAGCAACCGGAGATCGAGCCGGCCAAGCTGCGGGCCGCCCGGCAGGTGCTGGAGGCAGCAAGGCAGGAGGCGCCCTCTGTCGAGACGCTCGGCTGAGACGACCTACGGAGGAAACGCCAATGGCCCTGAGCGACAACGACCGGAGCATACTGCGCGACCTGGCAAAGCGGGTGCGCGAGGCCGCCGAGCTGCCCGTCATGGCCGAGCGGCGCGAGCTGTGGAAGCAGCACAACGCCCTCCGGCCCGTCCGGCCCATGATCCTCGTCTTCCCCGAGGGAGCGTGGGGAGAGCTGATCACCGAGGAGGACATGCAGTGTGCCGGCGAGGAGGCACGCCGCATCGAGTGGGGACTGCGCGCCCGGCTGTTCTACCACAAACGGCTGCACGACGATACGGTGATCGAGCCGGAATGGGTCGTCCACAAGGCCGTGAACGACACCGGCCACGGGCTGGCGCCGCGCTTCGTGGACAGCACCGAGGAACGGGGGGCCTGGGGCTTTGATCCCGTCCTGCGGGAGCGGAGCGATCTGGACAAGCTGAGCATGCCCAAGGTCTCTCACGACGAGGAGGCCACCAACCGCGCCGTCGAGCAGGCCGAGGAGCTGTTGGGCGACATACTGCCGGTGCGCCTGAAGGGCGTGGACCGCATCTCCTTTCACCCCATGGCCCAGCTCTGCAAACTGCGCGGGCTGGGACAGGTCATGATGGACATGGCCACCGCTCCGGAGTTCGTCCACGAGGCGATGTCCATCCTGGCGGAGGGGCACCGGCGCCGCGTCGAGCAGTACGTCGAGCAGGATCTGCTGGACCTGAACAACGACGGCACCTATCACTCCAGCGGCGGCGTGGGCTACACAGACGAGATGCCTCAGGACGACTACGACGGCCGTGTGCGCCCGTGCGACATGTGGGCCTCGGCCGAGGCGCAGGAGCTGGCCCAGGTCTCTCCGGCCATGCACGCCGAGTTCGCCCTCCAGTACGAAAAGCGTCTGCTGGAGCCGTTCGGGCTGAACGGCTACGGCTGCTGCGAGGACCTGACCCACAAGCTGGACGACGTGCTGACCATCCCGAACATCCGGCGCATCTCCATCTCGCCGTTCGCCGACGTACCCGCCTGCGCTGAGAAGCTGGGCGGGGACTACATCCTGTCCTGGAAACCGCACCCGGCGCACCTGTGCGGGGAGTTCAACCCGGAGCGCATCCGCGCCTATATCCGGGACGCCGTCGAAGCGGCGCTCGCCAACGGCTGCGTCCTGGAGATGATCCTCAAAGACACCCACACCTGCGAGCACCATCCGGAGCGGTTCACCATCTGGACGCAGGTTGCGCGAGAGGTGGTCGAGCAGCAGAAAGCGATCTGAAGCCGGCCGGGCAAGGGGGGTGACCATGCCCAGGCATCCGTATCCCTGGTGGTCGCACTACACGTTTGAGAACCGCCTGCGCCGGCTCATCCACCGGCCGGAGGAGTTGTTTGCGCCGTACGTACGGCCGGGGCAGCGCGTGCTGGAGATCGGGTGCGGGCTGGGCTTCTGCACACTGCCCCTGGCCGAGCTGGTCGGCCCGGAGGGGCGAGTGACCGCCACGGACGTGGTGCCCGAGCTGCTGGACAGGCTTGCGCAGAACGCCGAGCAGGCGGGCCTGGCGGGGCGTATTGAGCCTGTGCTGTGCGCGGCCGAGCGGCTGGAACTGCCGGCCGAGCACGACTTCGCCCTGGCCTTCTGGTCCATGCATGAGACGGACGATCCGGCTCTGGCCGCCCGGCGCATCCGGGCCGCGCTCCGGGACGGGGGCGGCTTCATGGTGATCGAGCCCGTCTGGCACGTGCGGCGGCGAGTCTTCCAGGGGATAGCGGACGCCGTCCGTTCGGCGGGCTTCACCGAGCGGCCCGCTCCGCACATCGCCATCAGCCAGACGGCGTTCTTCCGCCGCTGACACTTGCCGACGCCGTCGGGTTGGTTCACAATGGCGTTCTCTCGTGCGGTCCTGTGCAGCAGCCCGGCGCCAAACCCAAAACCCAGGGCCGGTCCGGCGTCCTCGCCGGACTTGGCGCGGCGAGACGCCGCGCCTGCCCCCTGGCCGGCGGC
>JAWOCH010000339.1:0-5725 GCA_046483865.1 Candidatus Brocadiia bacterium
TCATGCCGGCGTCGCGGAAGGCGTCGCGCCAGCGCTGGTCCATGTAAAGGGAGGGATCACGGTGCTCGTCGGGGTAGAGGCAGGCGCCCCACCCCTCGATGGTCTGGTGCTGCGTGTTCTCGTCCACGGTCACCGTCAGCGCCTGCGTCGGCGTCGCCGTCACGAGCGCGAGTGCCGCGACCGCCAGTGCAACGAGAACGAATCTGCTTGATTTGAACATCACGCTTGCTCCCAGTCAGAGAATCCATGCCTCCTGATTCAACCAGTACGTCTGTCCGACAATCGTTCGTGTCGCGCAATACCTCCTTTCGGACGGGATGGGGCTGTCCGTCCTTCGAAACCCCACCGTGAAAACCATCGCATCTCCAACCGATACACAAAACGAGCGCACAACTGCGGGAGGCCCCACGCGCCAGCCGTCGGCCCCCACCGTCGCGCGCCCTACGCTGCGTTCTTCCGTACGCCGCGCTGCCGCACCCTCCCAGAGCGCGGTCTACCAGCGCGGACCGTACTCAGCCCTCAGCAGTCCCTCCTGCAGTGACAAGCCTTGCGGCGCACCGCCGCGTCGGCGGCTGCCCACTCGAACAGCCTTACTATAGCCGGTTCGGTCCGCCGTGTAAATAGCAAAAACGTAGTACTTCTTGACCAAAACGTAGGTCGGCAGCCAGCAACCGCCGGTTCGCCTCCGCTTTCGGCCGCGGACGGCCCGTCGAAAGGTAAACAAGAACGAGAGGACGCGTACACGTTTCGTAACACTGCGGCCGTATACTTTCCCTGTGAAGAACGGGCCGTTTCGGGTACCTTTGGTTGGAGGAGGCGCAGACGATGAACGGGAAACGGTTTCTGCTGGTCGCATTAGTGGTGGTAGGACTTGTGGGCCTTTGCGCGCTCGCCCGCGGCGAGAGCGCCGATGTGCTGCTGGAAAGGGCCGTCTATGCGGAGGAGACCGTCGGCGACCTGGACCAGGCCATCAGCCTCTACCGGCAAACCATCGAGCAGGCCGAGGAGAACCGCGCCGTTCTTGCCAGGGCGCACTACCGGCTGGCTTCCTGTTACCTGAAGAAGGGGATGCGCGGCCAGGCCGCCGAAGAGCTGGAGAAGGTGGTCGCCCGCTACCCCGACCAGGAACAGATCGCCGCGCGCGCCCGGGACCTGTACAGCGACCTGGTGCTGCCCGACCCGGCATCATTGATGCCCGCCGAGACGCTGATGTACTACGAGGTGGGCAGCCCGGGCGAGCAGGTGGAGAAGATCCTGGGCATGCTGCGCGGCAGCCCCCTGGAGAACCCACTCGAGGTATTCGGCACGACGGGCAGCCCCGGGGGCAGGTCACCCCAGAACATCGCTGGCGCCCTGCTGAACCCCAGCATGATAGAGGAGTTCAAGAAGGTGCGCGGCCTGGCGGTGGGCATCACAGAGCTGCGTTTCGACGGCCCTCCGGCCGTCGTGGCTGCTCTCTACCCCGGCGAAAGCGACGCCCTGCGCGGCGTCATCCTGATGGCCGTCAACATGGCCGGCCAGAAGGCCGAACCCCTCCAGGGCATGCAGCGCACGCTGCTGCCCCCCGGTCCGGGCGTCCGGCCGGCGTTTGCCTATGACGACAACGTGATGATCTTCGCGACCGGCGAGGAGCTGCTCGCCGGCGCCGTGCGGCGCTACAAGGGCGACGGCGACGCCTCGCTGGCAACCGGCAACCCGGCCTTCACCGGCCTGGACAGGTCCCGGCGCTCCCGCGATGCGGTGACCTTCTGGGCCAACGTGGCCGGCATCTATCCCGCCCTCCGACAGCAGATGATTGAGGAGGGCAAGCAACAGGAACTGGCGGGTCTGGAGACCTTCGCGGACCCGGAGAGCATTCGCAACGTGATCATCCGGGACGTGATTGACGCGCGGGCTCCCTACACGGAGGTCATTGTCAACCTGGCCCCGGACCATCATGCGCTGGCCTACAACCTGGTGCGCACGCCGCAGCTCCAACGGGCGGGCTTCGCCGCCGTGCCACCGGGGGCCGTGGCCCTGGCTTCGTTCGCGCTGGGCGAACTGCCCCAGGACAGCCCGAAGGCTCAGCAGGTGCAGAACGCCGTCATGCAGATCACCGGCCAGGACATCGCGCGGGAGCTGTTTGCCAATATCGGGCAGATAAACCTGTTCGTGATGCCCCCGGCCGAGGCCGACGCAGATTCCGTGGCCGGCAGGCTGAACCCGATCCTGCCCGGTGTGGGCGCCGTAGTGACCAGCCGTGACCCCGCCACGACGCGCCGGCTCCTGAGCCAGGTGCTGGGGGCGGTGGACGCGATGGTCGGCGGTCAGACCGCGCAGGCACAGCCCCAGGCGGACGAGCTGCGGTCCTCTTACCGCGTGAGGCGCGTGGGCGATGAGTTCCTGCGCTGCCACGTGGAGCCGGCCGGACCGGCTACTGTGCTGGCCCTGTCCCCAGGCCCGGTCCAGGCTGTGCAGGAGGCCGTGCGCGGGGCCTCCGCGCTGACCGACGGACCGCTGAGCAGTACCCTTGCTGAGCTGAGCGCCAACAGCAACAAGCTGGTGGTGGTGGACGCACAGGGGCTGATCAACACGGCCCGCGGGGTAGCCGAGGCCTACGATGCGCCGGAGAACCAGCTACGCGTGCTGGGCGAGCTGGCGGACGCCATCAAGGGCGCCACGTTCTTCGTCCAGACGCAGGAAGAGCCGGCCCGTCTGGTCCTGCGCCAGGGCGTGCGCGGCATGCCCCCCCTGGCGGGCCTGATTCCCCTGGTGGCACAGTTGCAGGCCACCGGCTCCCGGCAGCCGGTCACGCCGGCCAAGCCCCCGGCGCCGCAGCCGGTCGAGGTCCCCTACTCCGCACAGCCGATCGCGGTGGACGGCGACCTGTCCGAGTGGGCCGACATCGCGCCGATGCCCCTCCCGCACATCAACAAACCGACCAGTTCGGTGCGGATGTGCTGGCGGCAGGAGGGCCTCTACGCCGCCGTGCAGACGCAGGACGGCCACGTATGGACCAACGAGTCAATGCCCTGGACGGCGGACAGCTTCGAGCTGTTCGTGGACAAGCTGTTCGCCCGCAACGAGTGGCAGGGACCGGATGCCGAGCAGTACATCTTCAGCCCGACTGAATCCCCCGGCGAGGGACCTAACAAGGTCCACGTTCTGGTCGCCTGGGGCGCCAGTCAGGGCAAGGAGTCGCTGCTGCGCGGCGCGTGGCTGCCCACAGACGGCGGCTATGCCATGGAGGTCTTCGTGCCGGCGGACGTGCTGGCCCCGGCCAACATGCAGGCCGGCCACGTGATGGGCCTGAACTTCGCCCTGAACAACGACGGCCACGCGGTCGAACAGTTCTACTGCGACAAGGACAGCCAGGAGGCATACGCCCGACCCATGCTGTGGGGCGCCGTCAAGCTGGCTGCAGCCCCCGTCCAGTAAGGTGCAGGCATGACCGCCAGAGAAGGCAGACGTATCAAGGGACTGGGCCATGTCCACCGGGCATGGCCCGTCCTTCTGTTGCTGGTGGCGGCCGTTCTGGTGCCGACCGTATCAGTCCTGTGGTTCATGAGCCGGGCCGTGAAGAACGAGCGCCTGGCCATCCACCAGAAGCTGGCCGGCCAATACCGGGACGACCTGGCGGGAGCCGTGAACGAACTGGACGAGTACTGGCGGCGGCAGACGCGGGAGTTGGCGGAGGCAGCCGGCGACCAGCCCGCCCCTCGGGCCTTCAAGCAACTCGCCGCCGTAGAAGGCGTCCAGACCGCCATCATCTACGACAAGGAGGCCCGCGTGGCCTATCCTGCGGAGCCCCCGCAGTCGCTTGCCCACGCCGAGCCGGACACCGTGGCCTGGGGGGTGGCGCGGGAGCTGGAGTTCCGTCAGCAGGAGTACGTGGAGGCGGCTGACGCCTACGGGGGCATCGTCGCAGACGCCGCCGGCATCCACGAAGCAGCACAGGCCCGCATGGCGCAGGCACGCTGCCTGGCGAAGGCAGGCCGTCGCCGGGACGCTCTGCAGATACTGACCCAGGCGCTCTCCAACCCGGCCTATGCGGCCGCCAGGGACTGGCAGGGACGGCTCATCGTGCCCAACGCCTACCTGATGGCTCTCGAACTCACGGAGGAGAAAGACCGGGTTCGCACCGTTCCGACGTTAAGCGCCCTCGTTGCTCGCCTGAACGACTACGGGCCGCCTCCGATGCCGCCCGCGCAGCGCCGCTTCCTCATGCAGCGGCTGCGGGAGATGTTCGGTGAGCAGGCCCCTCCCCTGCCCACGCTGGAGGCGGAGGAGCTGGCCGCCCAGTACCTGGCGGCGGACCAGCCCGCGCCACGCTCGGACCGGTTGACCCGCACGGCGGTGGAAGACGTATGGCAGCTCAAAGCCGCCAATGGCAGGGCGGTTATGCTCTATCGCGAGAGCGGACTGCTCGATCGTGTGCAGCAGTTGCTGGACGCCCGGATCCGCCTGCAGGGAGCCAGGACGGCCATCGCACGCGGTCAGAGCGAAGTGCAGCAGCAGGAGAAGGCTTTCGTCCAGTTGCCGGCGGGCCAGTTCCTGCCCGACTGGCAGGTGGCCCTCTACGTGGAGGGGCCACGGGTCTTCGCCATGGCCACCCGTAGCCAGGTGCAGGTGTACCTCTGGACCGGTTTCCTGGTGATCCTCGTCACGGGCATCATCGTGGTGCTGGTGGGCCGGTATCTGCTGCGCCAGGCGAGGCTGACGCGCCTGCGCAACGACTTCATCGCCACCGTCAGCCACGAGTTGAAAACCCCCCTGGCCTCGATGCGGGCCCTGGTGGAGACGCTGCTGTCCGGCCACTACCGTGACCAGCAACAGGTGGATGACTACCTGAGGCTGATCTCGACGGAGAACGAACGGCTCAGCCGGCTGATAGACAACTTCCTGAGCTTCAGTCGCATGGAACGCAACAAGCGGGCCTTCGAGTTCGCCTCGGTGCCGCCGGGGGAGATCGTCGAGGCCGCCGCCGGCGCGGTGCGCAACCGGTTCCAGTCGCACGGCTGCCAGTTCCAGGTCGAGGTGGACGAAGACCTGCCGCCCGTTACCGTGGACAAGGACGCGATGACCGTCGTGCTGTTGAACTTCCTGGACAACGCGTTCAAGTACTCCGAAGATGGCCGGCAGATAGCCCTGCGGGCCTACCAGAAGGGCGACGACGTCTGCCTGGAAGTCCAGGACAACGGCATGGGCATGAGCCGGCGCACGCTGCGCAGGGTATTCGACATGTTCTACCAGGCCGACGACCGCCTGAGCCGCCACGCCGGCGGATGCGGCCTGGGGCTGAGCATAGTGAAGTTCATCGTGGACGCCCACGGCGGCACCGTGGACGTGGAGAGCCGGCCCCAGGAAGGCAGCACCTTTCGCGTGCTGCTGCCGGCCGGCCCCTGACCGCGTGACCTTCCCGCCGGGAGGACGCCATGGCCGACGAGACCATCCTGGTTGTCGAGGACGATCCGACCATGCTGCGCGTGCTGAAGGACAACCTGGAGTACAAGGGCTACAACGTGGCCACCGCCCCCGACGGTGAACTGGGGCTGGAGAAGGCACTCGACCTCGCGCCCGACCTCATCCTGCTGGACATCATGCTGCCCAAGGTCAACGGCTATGAGGTCTGCCGCCTGGTGCGCGAGGAGGGGCTGGACATGCCCATCCTCATGCTCACGGCCAAGGGCGAGGAGTCCGACGTGGTGCTGGGGCTGAACCTGGGGGCCGACGATTACGTGACCAA
>JAWOCH010000377.1:0-3742 GCA_046483865.1 Candidatus Brocadiia bacterium
GGGCTCTACGAGACGGTGACCACCGCCCGCAGCCGCCTGATCACGGCGGACTACCTGGACGGCGTTGACGTGCTGGTGTTTGCCACCACGGGCGAGCTGCCGCTCGATGACGACCAGAAGCAGGCCCTGCTGGACTTCGTCCGCGGCGGCAAGGGGTTCGTGGGCATCCACAACGCGGCCGACACCTGCTACGAGTGGGAGGAGTACGGCGAAATGCTCGGGGGCTACTTCGCGGGCCACCCCTGGACGCAGGAGGTCACCGTCAACGTCGAAGACACCGAACACCCCGCCACCTGCATGTTGGGCGAGTCGTTCCAGGTCTACGACGAGATCTATACGTTTAAGAACTGGAGCCGCGACCGGACGCACGTGCTGATGTCGCTGGACAACGACTCGGTGGACGTGTCGAAGGGCAACCGGGACGACGACGACTACGCACTCGGCTGGTGTCATCCCTATGGGGAGGGGCGCGTGATCTACAGCGCGCTCGGCCATCCGCCGGAGCTGTGGGACAAGGACTGGTTCCTGGAGCACATGCTGGCCTGCATCAAGTGGGCCGGCGGCTTAGTCTGAGCAGATGCCGGAGGTGAGACCGTGAGCCGTCGCAGACTGCGCACACTGACCGTGGCGCTCCTGGGGGTGGTGTGCCTGCTCGCGTCGGGCGCGACGGACCAGCAGTCCGGCGAAGTGCAGGAGGAGCAGTGGAACGCCGTGTATCTGAACGGGCAGAAGTCCGGCCACCAGCACCTGGTCAGACGACAGCTCAGCGAAGACGGCCGGACGGTCCACGAAACCACGGTGGATCAGACCTTCACCGTCCGCCGAGGGGCGATGCAGATCCAGCTCAAGCTGAAGTCGCTCGTGGCCGAAGGCGCCGACGGCCGCGTGCTCAGGTTCCGCACACAGCTCCAGCAGGGGCCGTTGAGTCAGAAGATGGAGGGCCGCAGGGAGGGGGAGGAGATGGTCGTGCGTTCCGGCTCCGGTCCCTCGGCGACCACCACGCGCGTGCCGGCGCCCTCCGGCCTCGGGCCGTGGGCGCAGGAGCGCCTCCGCGCAGAGAAGGGCTTCAAGCCGGGCACCACTTACAGCTTCCCCGCGTTCCTGCCCGAGCAGCCCACGGCGGACACGACGGCCACGGTGACGGTTGGCTCGGCCGAGGAGATCGAGGTCGGCGGGCAGATCAGGGAGCTGCACCGGCTGGACTACCAGTTCAGTCTGCTGCCGGGCATGAATGCCACCGAGTGGGTGGACGATGAGAACACCACGTGGCTCTCGCGGGTGGCCCTGGGCCCCGGTCTGGTTATCGAGCTGCGCCTGACCGACCGCGAAGGCGCCCTGGGCCAGGACAGCCCGGCGGACATCGTGCTGTCGGCGCTGGTCCAGCCGGACCGGCGCGTCGTCAATCCCCGCCAGCGCGACCGGCTGCGCCTGCTGATCAGTGCGAGGGAGGCCGGGGCGAAGCTGCCCGACTTGCCGCAGGATGCCCACCAGACCGTCCGGCGCACTGAGGACGGCCAGATTGTGACCATCCGCCGGGCGGCGCCCGATCCCGCCGACAGCTACGACGTGCCGTACGCCGGTCAGGAGCACGCCGAGTTGCTGCGGCCGAACCGCTGGATGGAGCTGAGCGATCCCGGCGTCAAGGAGATGGCCCGCGAGGCGGCGGGGGCCGAGCGGGACGCGCTGCGCCTGGCGCGCAGGATCGAGTCTTACGTCGCCGCCCAGATCACGCGCAAGGACCTGAGCATGGGCATGGCCACCGCCGCCGAGACGGCCCGCGAACGCACCGGCGACTGCACCGAGCACGCCGTGCTCGTGGCGGCGCTGGCACGCGCTGCGGGCATACCCAGCCGCGTGGTGGACGGACTGGCTTACGTGGAGGACTGGCCCGGTGTAGGGGCGACCTTCGGCTATCACATGTGGGCGGAGGTCTGGGTGGGGCAGTGGCTGCCCCTGGATGCTGCGCTCGGTGGGCACGACGCCACGCATCTGGCCCTGTCGCGCAGCGATCTGAACGAGCCCGACGCGCTGGCCGGTGCGATCGGGATAGTCCCATTCCTGGGCCGCCTGCGCATCCAGGTGCTCGAGCCGAAGCCCGCACCGGCCGGCTGATGCTTGGCTTCCTTCGGACGCCGCGGTATCATACTCCCTGCCACGGTGCGCCCGTAGCTCAGAAGGATAGAGCATCGGTTTCCTAAACCGAAGGTCCCAGGTTCGAATCCTGGCGGGCGTACCAGTTTTCCGCCGGCATCGCCGGCAGAAAACAGAGCAGGCGAACAGGGGAACAGTAGAAAACGGCAGAAGCAGATTGCCTGCGGAACGCTGTGGGCCTACGCGCGGACCCGCTCGCCTGCGGTCTACTGCTCAACTGCTCAACTGATCCGGAATCCCCCTTCGGCGGGACGGGGCAGGCGGCCGGACGGGGAGCTTAGGAGGAAGACGATGAGCAACACAGAGGGCCTGTTCAACAGGTTGCTGACGTTTGCCGTTTGTGCGACATTGCTTCAGTGTTCGGCGGCTGACGCCGGACCGGCCCCGATCGTGGACGGCGCGCGGTTGTTCCCCGCCCCGGGCCAGGCCGGCGCGCTGGTCGGCGGGCGGGTGCTCGGCTCGAACGGCGGGCAGACGGTCGGCTTCGAAGAGCTTGCCCGCGTGCGGGCTGCGCCGCCGGAGGGCACGTGGGTCGAGCTGCGCTTCGAGAACACGATTCCCTACCGTTACGTGAAGTACGAAGCCCCCGATGGCGCGCACGGGATGGTGGCGGAGGTCGAATTCTACGACGGCGCGCGCAGACTGTCCGGTGAGTCGTTCGGGGTGGCGGGTACACGCGGGGAAGGCCGGACCTACCAGAAGGCCCTGGACGGCGAGACTGCGACCTGGTTCGACGCTTTTCTGGAGGACGGCGCCTACGTTGGGCTGGACCTGGGCACGGAGCAGAACGTGACTGCGCGGCCGCAGCTCAGCCCCGAGCCCGGCCATCATCCTTCGCCCCCGCTCGTGGTGACCGTTGAAAGCCCCTCACCGCAGGCCGCCGTGCGTTTCACCACCGATGGCAGCGTTCCGACGCCCGGGGGAGCGCCCCGTTCGGAGCGGCAGGTACGTCTGGAAGAGGGCATCGTGCCCGTGACGGCAGTCGCCCTTGAGCCCGGCAAGTTCCCCAGCCCCGTCGTGAGCGGCGTCTACTCCGTCGGTGACGTCCCCAGGCCGGAAGGGCTGGTGACCTTCAGCACAGGCAACAGCCTGAGCGATACGTTCAACGGCTGGCTGGAGCCGGTGGCCCGCAGTGCCGGTTACGACCACCGGGCCTACCGGTTCAGCGTGCCCGGCGCGCCGACGGATTGGCTGTGGAACCACCCGGGGAAGGGGTTCGGCCGGCCCGACTACCACCGTGCGTTCGCCGAACTGGCGCCGATAGACATCCTGATCACCCAGCCTTTTCACGGGCACGGACGCTCCATCGAGAACGAGGCGCGCCACAGCGGGAACTTCTACACGCTTGCCCGCGAGTCGAGTCCCCATCTGCAACTCTACCTCTACCAGCAGTGGCCCGGACGGGACTTCGGCGACGGCTGGGCGCAGCTCAGCCGTCCCTACATGGAACCGGTCGCCGAGCGGCACGGCCTCGAGCCCGGTTCCATGTAGGGACGGCTGAGCTGCGCCCAGCCGTCGCCGAAGTCCCGTCCGGGCCACTGCTGGTAGAGGTAGAGTTGCAGATGGGGACTCGACTCGCGGGCAAGCGTGT
>JAWOCH010000073.1:0-2955 GCA_046483865.1 Candidatus Brocadiia bacterium
ATCGCCCACGTGGAGAAGGCGGGCACCGTCTACGTGCCGGCCGCCGACCAGGTCGGCACGGTCTGGAACCTGCTGGACGGCAGCGCCGCCGTGGCCAACAGCTACGAATACGACGCGTTCGGCGTCGGCCGTGCGGCTGGCGAGACCGCCCCGAACCGCTACCGCTTCGGCACCAAGCGCCTGGATGAAGACACCGAACTCTACCACTTCATCGCGAGGCAGTACGAGCCGAAGCTGGGGCGATTCGCCAGCAGGGATATGTTCCGGTATCTGGGCTGTCAGCTCGCCGCAGAGGGGCGATTGATCAACCAAGCAAGCGCTATTTGTGGCGGCTGCAGTGCTTACGTCTTTGTAGGGAATGTTCCTCTGAGCACAGTCGACCCTCGAGGATTCTGGGACCAGCGTGTTCATTACGAAATGACACGGAAGTGGGCAGTAGACGTTGGCTATGATGGGTCATGTGCTCAACGTCTTGCGCAAGCCGACAATAACGTGGACAGTATCTGGGGCGGCAGCGCACCCAAGCCTGGAGTGGGCGACTTCCGCTACCACTTTGACTCCAACAAGACGGGCACAGCCCGTAAGCCTGGTGCGCGCAAGGATCGGTACGACTATCTGATCGCCGAGTTGAAGAAAACGTGCAACACAAACCAGATCAGAAAGGCGCTGCGTCTGCTTGGCAAGGCTCTACACCCGATGCAGGACCGTTACTCGCACCAATGGGGTGGAGCAGGAGCTACAGACAACTCGGGAGGGCATATGGCTTCTATGCCATTTGAGCATGCTCCTCAAGTCTACTGCGCTGCATTCGGCGATCCTCTTGGTGAGAAGCTGCTTCCCTGTATCCGGGCGCGTGAGCATATTCCCAATTGGCGGAATCCCTATCGTCCTGACAGCGTAACCCTCTTTCCACCCGATGTGGGGCGGACGGGTAGTTGGACGAGAAAGGAGCTGAAACGATGGTTAGAAGAGTGCTGTGTGATCTGGGTGCACTGTTCGAGGGCCTACACGTAACCAGAGTCATCTTCGTGTGTGCCGCCTGTGCTGGCTGCCTGTGCCTGTCGTCGCTGGGCCGCGCGAACGCGCGAGGGGACCGTATGGGGCAACAACCTGTGATGCAAGACTGCCTTCGCTTGACCGAATCAGTGGCATACTCAGTTTCTGCAGCCACGGGAAGGGATGGACGGTTGCACCTGGCCTGCTGTCTTCCATCTGACAAGCCCGAAGAGCAGTTGCTGCGATACATCGGGGTCGAGACGCGCAATAAACCTGCAATAGCCGCCTCGCAGGTGGTGGACAACGGGCAGCGGTTGTTCGCCCCGTCGGTAGCGTGCGACGAGGAAGGCCAACCGGCCGTTGCCTACGTTGCCGGTGACGCAGTGGCTCTGGCCCAGATGGGCGAGGACGGGCAGTGGACGAAGCGCAGGTTGAAGCAATCGCGCGATGTAACGGGACCAATTGTGCTTACGACCGGCGGGGGCCGGTGCGACCTTTTCTGGTTGAGTGACGAGCCCCTGGAGGAAGTCACCGTCAACGTAGCGGGCCAGCCCAGAGTGCCGGCTGGCAGCTTTCAGATTTCCAGCCTTGTGCACTTTGTGGTCACGGAGGGATCGACTGAACGCCGCGTCATAGAAGAACTCGGCATCGCGGAGGTCTATGACGGCCTGGCCGTGGTTCGCTCCGACCCGCATGGATTTGTGGTTCTTGTGACCCGCAAGCCCCGGACGCAACTCATCACGGTGTCCGAGGTTCAGGCATACAGCGTGTCAGAAGACTCAGGCATTTCCAAGGACTACTCCATGGGATATATCGGTACAGACCTCCCGCGGTGTATTCAAGCAGCCGCGACGGCATTCGGACCGGTGTGTGCCGTCGAGGAATCGCTGTTCAACCGGAAGCAAAGCGAAATATACGTGGGATTCCGGCGAAGCGGGAGCTGGCTCCAGAACCCCATTCCGGTTCTGTGCCGGACAGGGCGGGGACGTTTGCTCCCGTGGGCCATGACGACAGTCGAGCCGGACGGTGCCGTCGCGGTCACGTGGGTGTCAGGGAAGCACGAACTTTCCCTGAATCTCGTCGAGATACCATCGGGTGACATCACGCGCTACAAGGTCGAGAGTCCCCTCGCTTTGCAGGGTGAGCCCCTCAAGATACTGAGTGGCGCGGAAGGCACGATACACGTAGTGACTGGCGACGCCGAAGGGCGTCTGATCTATGGGCGTTTCCAAGTTCCGGAGCAGGATGGGAGATGAACTCGTGACGTGGCTGGGTCAACCACCGCCAAGGGCAGCTGACGGCTGGACGGAGAACGTCTATCGCTACGACGGCGCCGCGAGTCCGGCCCCGACATAATAGCGCGTGTGGGCGGCCGTCTGCTCCATGGTCGTGTTGTGCGCGCCTTCAGCGTCGCATCCCGCCTGCCCAACTGGGCCGGTCGGGACTCGGGCCTCGCCCTCGCGCCCCGTTTGGTCACTCCGTTCCCAAGCCGTGGTGCCGTTGGCGTCGTGGGCGAAGTAGGTCCAGCCCTCGCCGTCGTGCAGCCGCGTCAGCTCGTTGGCGGCGTTGTAGGTGTGCGTGGCCACCATGTTCTACTCGGCTCTAAGTTCCTCTGTCCTCTTGGCACGCTGCTCGCGCAGGAGTTCGGCCACGTCCTGATGTCCCGCCGCCAAAGCGAGGTCGAGGGGAGTCGCGCCGTCGTTGTTCTTGACATTGGGCGACGCTCCCGCCTGCAACAGAAGGCGGACCGTCTTTCGTATTCCCGACTCCGCAGCAAGGTGGAGCGGCGTGTTGCCGTTCTCATCCGCCGCATCGGGGTCCGCACCGTGCTGCAGTAGTAGTCGCACTATGGCCTCACGACCGACCGCACCAAGGAGGGGCGACACGCCGTTCCAATCCCGGAAGTTGACTCCGGCACCCGAATTGATGAGCAGCCTGACGACTTCTCTATGCCCGCGA
>JAWOCH010000117.1:0-3787 GCA_046483865.1 Candidatus Brocadiia bacterium
CGCGTGGGGGAGTACGTCGCGCGGGGGCATCGGGTGACGGTGGTCAGCCCGGCGGATTATCACTACTACAGCGGCATGGGGCCGGGGCTGCTCTCCGGCATCTACGGGCCTCAGCAGGCGCGGTTCCACGTCCGCAGACTGGCCGAACGGGGCGGCGCGGAGTTCGTTCGCGACAGGGCCGTCCGCATCGAACCCGACGACCGCCGCATATTCCTTGAGTCCGGCCGGCAGGTGCGCTACGACGTCGCCTCGTTCAACACCGGCAGCGAGGTGCCGGTGGGCGGGCTGGCCGACGCGGACGAGCCGGGCGTCTTCCCCGTCAAGCCCATCGTCAACCTGCTCCGGGCGCGCGAGGCCATCCTCGGCGCCTGCGCGCGGGAGGGCGCTGCGCGGGTGGTCGTGGTAGGGGGCGGCGCGGCGGGGATCGAGCTGAGCGGCAACGCGCACCGGCTGATCTCGGAGACCGGCGCTTCCGCCGAACTGACGCTGATCGGCGGCTCGGCGCTGCTGCCCCGCCAGCCGGAGCGCGCACGGCGGCTGGCGCGCACCTCACTGCGCCGGCGCGGCGTGGAGATACTGGAGGGCGTCAGGGCCCGACGACTGAGCGGCGGAGAGGCCGTCACCGACGACGGGCGGACCATCCCCTACGACGTCGCCCTGGTGGCGGTGGGAGTGCGCCCGTCGGACCTGTTCCGCCGCAGCGGCCTGCCCACCGGCGAGAGCGGCGGGCTGCTGGTGGACGAGCACCTGCGCAGCGTGACCGGAGAGCCCATCTTCGGCGGCGGCGACTGCATAAGCCTGGCCGGCGCCAACCTGCAGCGGGTCGGCGTGCACGCCGTGCGGCAGAACCCCGTGCTCTACCACAACCTGATGGTCGCCCTGGAGGGCGGCCAGCCGGAGGCGTTCCAGCCCTCCGGCGCCTACCTGCTGATCCTGAACATGGGCGACGGGCGGGGGGTGGCGTCCAAGTGGGGGCTGACGCTGGACGGGCCGCTCGCCTTCCGCCTGAAGGACTACATTGACCGCCGCTTCATGGCGCGCTACCAGCTCTGCGGCGAGGGGGAAGAGTCGCCTGGGAGGCGCCAGTAGCCGGCCAGCACATGTTGCCGGCTATGCGGCCCACCGATCCGCCGACCGAGGAAGCGTCGCCTTCCCATAGCATTCCCGGCCCGGAAGCGCTATCATCCGCGCGGCCGGTATTGGGACGCCTGTTGAGGGGAAGAGCGGGATGTGCGGGCAGCGCGGGCTCAGGGAATGGGTCGAGGAGACGGTTGCCCGGCTGGTCCTCGGCGCGCCCGAAGGCCGGCTGTCGGACTTCGGTGGGCAGGCGATCTTCGGGGCGCCGCTTGTCGGGGTGGCCGACGGAGACGGTCCGTTGTTCGAGCAGTTCAAGACGGCCGTCGGTGCGAGGCACTTTCTGCCCCGCGAGATTCTGGCCGCTCAGGCCCCGGCAGACGCCGACCTCGCCGAGGTGCGCGTCATCGCATGGGCGCTTCCCTTCACTGAGCCGGTGCGACGATCCAATCGCGGCGGGCGCTGGCCGTCCGCACTCTACTCGCTGGCGCGCAACAACGGTGGCGCGCTCAACTACAAGGTGCGCCGGTGTCTGGTGGAGGGGCTGCGGCAGGACGGGTGGGCGGCTGTGGCGCCCGTCTCAACGCGGGACTACGACGCGTTCCGCTCTGCGGAGCACACCTTTAGCTCCTGCTGGTCCGAGCGGCACGTTGCCTGTGCCGCAGGGCTCGGCCGGTTCGGCCTGAGCGGGGGACTCATCACCCCGCTGGGCGTGAACGTGCGGCTCGGCAGCGTAGTGACCAATCTGCCCCTGGAACCGGACGTGCGCAGATACACAGACCACCGGGCGCCGTGCCTCGCCTTCGGCGGCGCCGGCTGCGGCCGGTGCATCGAGAGGTGCCCCGCGGGGGCCATCTCCCCGGAGGGCCTGGACAAGTCGAAGTGCTACGCCATGAGGCAGGCCGTCCGGGAAAGGCGTATGGAGAGTTGCGTTCGCACGTTCGAGATGCTGCCGGCTCCCATCGTCAAGAGCGGCAGGACGACGCAGGGCTACTCGCTGGGCTGCGCGCTCTGTCAGTGCGGGGTGCCCTGCGAGGCAAGTTCCCCCGAGGACGCGTTCGCGCGGGAGGAGAGCGGTGCTTGACGTGAAGTTCAAGCTACGGCCGGGCCATACCAGCGAACGCTCCTGGATGGAGCCCTCGCCGCTGCGGCAGCTTTTCTGGAACGTGACCTACTCATGCAACTACCGCTGCAGCGTCTGCTTCTCGGACGCCGGTCGGCCGGCCCCCGATGAGCTGACGACCCGGGAAGCAACGCAACTGGTGCAGCGCGCCCACGAGGCCGGCGTCAAGGACATCGTAATCTCGGGCGGGGAGCCCTTCGCCCGCCCGGACATCGTCCAGGTTCTTTCCCGCATGGCCGAGGTCGGCCTGACCGCCCGCGTCGCGTCCAACGGCAGCCTCCTGGAGGACGACCTCCTGGTGCAGTTGCGGCGGCGGACGACGGTGAAGTCGTTCCAGATCAGCGTGGATACGCTCGATCCCGACCTGTACTGCGAGATCCACGGGGCGCCTTCCGGCGCGCTTGAGCGCGTGCTCGGCGTCCTTGGCCGCATCAAGGAGCACGGGTTCCACACGACTGTGTCGGCGCGGCTCACGCCCCGGACCCTTCCGGGAATCCCTGCGCTGCTGGAGCGGGCGCAGGAGGAGGGATGGGCCACGGTCACAGTGCACTGGCCCGTGCACACGCGGCGCGTCCACGGGGCGTTCCCCCAGGACGCAGACTTCCTGTCGCTGCTGGTTCCCACCTTCGAACGTTTCCTGCAGTTGCCCGACCACTGGCTGGTCGAGACTTACATCCCCTGGGCGCAGTACCATCCGGTCATGCAGGGGCTGGAGGGGCGGACGCGCGTCGTGCACCGGGGCTGTCGGGCGGGAAGGGACCGCCTCACCGTCAACCCCACCGGCTGGCTGACCCCCTGCGTGTGCATGGACGTGCCGCCCGCGCGGGTGGGCAACGTGCGCGAGGATAGCCTCACGACGGTCTTCCAGGAGTCGTCCATCTGCGATATGCTGCGCCGGCCCTGGGCCTACGAAATCTGTGCGGAATGCCCGCGGCTGGAGGTCTGCGGGGCGGGGTGCCGCGCGTCGGCCCTTGTGCTGACCGGCCGCCTTGACGGGCAGGACAGGTCCTGTCCGGTCTGGCAACGCGGATCCAAGGCTACGGTGTAGAGCGCCCATGGACCACGCCCAACCCGCTCCCCTGTGGAAGCAAGCCATGGCGGAGACGGTCTGGGGCAGGCGGGGCGCCGTGAAGCTGGCCAGCCTCTGGCTGCCGCTCGCTTTCATCGTCTCGACCAGCCGGCTCACGCCCGGACGAACGGCGTGGCTGGAGTGCCTGCGCGTCTTCGCAGTCCTGTTCTGCTGGAGCAGTTTCAGCATCCTGGCGAACGATCTGGCCGACCGCCCCGTTGATGCCGCTGCGGGCAAGCGCCGGCTGCTGGGGCAACTGCCGGCGGGCGTCGGCAGGGCAGTGGTGGCCTCCCTCGCGGTTGCCGGCGTGCTCATCATGCTGTGGGGGGGCACCACCGGGGGGGCGCTCGCGGCCTACTCAGCCGCGCTCCTGCTCGCCTTCCTCTACTCCGTCAAGCCCTTCCGACTGAAGGCGCGGGGGTGGGCGGGACTGCTGACCTATAGCCTCTCCTGCGCCGTCGCCTACGTGGCTGTCCCGTGGGCATGGCTGGGCGCCGGGTGGAGCGTGCTGGCGGTGCTCG
>JAWOCH010000138.1:0-2829 GCA_046483865.1 Candidatus Brocadiia bacterium
CTGCGCGGCGGCGGAGACACCGGGGCGATGGGCATGCGCGGCATGCCCACCAATGCCTACGGTCACAACATCTTCGCCGGAGATCAGCGCGTCGGGAGTGCCCGGCACATCGGGGGCGACACCGTCGAGGACTGGCGGTCGGACCTGGAGGAGGCCGGGGCATTCTGCGCCCAGACCGGCTGGAGAGCCGAGGGCAGCCCGCTGCGCGACCCGAAGGCGCACGATTTTCGTCTCAGGGAAGGCTCCGCGCCGGTTGACCGGGGCGTGAAGTTCTTCGTGCCGTGGGCGCTCTATGGCGTGGTGGGGGAGTGGCACTTCGGCTACCACCCGGCCAATCCCGAGGTCGTCCTGGGCAGGAGCTTCTACATGACCGAGGAATACCTCGAGCGGCACATGTACAGCGACATCCCCCGGCAGAACCTGCAGGTGCCCGACGCCACCGCGGACGACTACGTCGAGGGGCCGCTGGAGGACTGGCTGCGGGGGGCGTTGGCCTTCGACGGACGGGAAGACCGCGGCGTCCTCACCCACGAAGCAATGACCGCCGACCGGACGTATTCCCACGGTTACCCCGAGGGGGCCGACCGGCTCCAGAAGGGCGAGTTTCCCTTCGAAGGCGCGGAACGCAGGACCGTGGATATGGGGGCCAACAACTTCCTGGTCGAGGCGTACTTCAGGACGGAGCCAGGGCACGTCGGTGGGACGCTGGCCCGTAAGATGGGCGAATCCGGCTACGCGCTCCACGTCAACGAGCGTGGCGGCGCGACCTTCGCCATCCGCAGCGGCGACGCGGGCGACGAGGCTGCCTGCGGCGCCGTGGTCAACGACGGGCAGTGGCACCACCTGATCGCCGAGGCCGACCGGGAGAACGGTGCCCTGCGCATCTACTTGGACGGCCGGCAGACCGCCGAAGCGCCCGTGCGGAACCTGACGGCGGCTGCACCGCTGTCCAACACGGCGGACTTCGTCGTCGGCGAGGGCTTCGCCGGCGCGCTGGACTTTCTGCGGGTCAGCCGCGGCACGCTCGAGGACGCGAAGACGACCATAGACGAGCTGTACGAGTGGCAGTTCAACGGTCCGTTCCTGCGCGATTTCTGCGGGAACGAGCCGGTCGGCAGGCGCGACGCGGGGGCCATCGAACTCAGATAGCAGCCGATCCCACAGCAAGAGGGGCAAGGCTCCAATGAGATCCACTGTACTGAAGCTGGCAGTTGCGCTCGTGGTCGCCCTTGTCTCTGGCGGCGGTGTCGCGCGGGCGGCTCCGCCCCGCCCCCTGCCGCTCGACGGCGGCGCCGCTGCCGCCGACGGGGTGTGGTTCGAGCGTGAGGGCGTGGCCCTGAACGCCGAAGCGGCTGCGTCCAACAAGGTGGCGGCCGAGTGGCGCACAGACCCCTCGACGGGCTGGCTCCTGGAGGGCAGTGATCGAGAGACAGCCGGCACGCTCGAGGCGCCCGAGGGCTGCACTGCCACGCATCTGGAGTTCCTGCACACCTTCGAGGGCGGGCCCTCGCTGCACGAATGGCGTCTGGCCGTCGCCCTGGCGCATCGCAAGCTGGTGCTGCCGCCCGAGCCGCCGACCGTCTGCGTATATGAAGTGGCCTATGCGGACGGGGAGACGCTGAAGGTGGCGGTGCGCTTCGGGGAGGGCATCAACCAGTGGTACCGCGTCCACGAAGTCGGCCCCATGCTCTGGGCGAAGCCCGCCTGGCAGCACGACCTGCACCCGCACTCCGGCCAGAAGGCGGTGCTCTACGCGATGAAGTGGCCCAACCCCCGTCCCAAGGTGGCGATTGAGTCCATCTCCCTGAAGCCGCAGTCCGACCCCGCAGCAGACTACGGCAGCGTGCTGACGCTGGGGGTAAGGGCGCTGGATGAGCAGCCCGCCGGGCGCTACTACTACGTGGCCACGTTTCCCGACGGCAGCGATGAGAACCCCGGCACGTTCGAGAGGCCCTTCGCCTCCCTGGAGAGGGCCGCCGAAGTGGCCGGCGCGGGCGACACGGTGTTCGTGCGCGGGGGCCTCTACAGCGTCGAGCGGCGCGTCGAGATCCAGGGCAGCGGCGAGCCCGACCGGTGGCTGACTTTCACCGCCTATCCTGGCGAGACGCCGGTCTTGGACGGCATGGCCAGCCGGCTGGACCGCAACGCGCAGACCCATGGGCACGGCTACGATCACGATTCCGGGCTGATAAGCGCCTTCGGCGACTGCTCCTACGTCCGCATCGCCGGTCTGCATGTGCGCCGCTCCCGGCGCGCCGCCATCGGGCTGTTCGGGCCGGGCAGAGGAGTCCGCGCGACCGGCCACGAGGTGCTCTTCTGCACCACCTACCGCACCTGGGCGATGGGCATCAACATCAAGCAATCCGACCACGTGCGCGTGATCGGCAACCGCATCGTGCGCCCACACGACCACACCATGTTCTACGGCTACGCTCAGAACCGGCCGCTCGCCGCCGGCGCACCCCCGCAGGAAGCCATTGACCTGTCGCGCAACACGCACTTCGAGGTCGCCTTCAACGAGGTCTACGGCGGCGGCAAAGAGGCAATTGACTGCATCAGCGTCACCAACGGGCGCATCCACCACAACTACGTGCATCACTGCTTGAACGGGATCTACATCGACGCCTGGGGCATACCCATCGAGCGACTGGAGATAGACCACAACTACATCCACGACGCGTTCAACGGCATTCCGCTGAGCACCGAGGGCAGCAACGACCTGCTGGACTTCAGCATCCACCACAACATCGTCATAGATTCGAAGCCACAGACGGGCGTAGGCGCCGTCGCGGGCGAGGAGTTCGCGGTGGGTGCCGCGTTCGACTACGC
>JAWOCH010000184.1:0-3679 GCA_046483865.1 Candidatus Brocadiia bacterium
GGGCTCGCTGCGCGCCTGCCCTACGCGGCCGGTGAAATGTCGTCGTTATCGGCTGCGGAACTGGCGGAAGTTGGTGTGGCGATGCCCGTCTATCGCCGCACAGCCGGGGGGCCGGGCCGGGCTTACGGCGTGGCCGCTGCTCTGTCCAACGTTTTCAAGCGGCCCAAAATGCTGCGCACCGCTACCAAGAACCTCGCGATGGCACTCTTCGAGACCGGCGGAAAGTGGGGCGAATACATGAAGGGCCTGCCCGGCTATGAGGAGGGGGACATTGCGACCATGCTCCAGGCGATGGCCGCACAAGGGGTGGGGGGCAAGGCAGGCTTCCCGGAGGAGTTCAAGGACTGGGCCGAGTTGGGCGACGTGGATTCTGCGGAATTGATGCAGCGGGGGCTCGGTTCCAAACGCGCGCGCCTCGCACTGGCGGCCTTTCTCAGCGACATCGAAGGCAATGTTGGCACGATGCGCGCCGTCGAGCAAATGGCAGCCCGCCCGGGCCTGATCACGCGCAAGCGGGCAGGCGCTGAAGAGGGCTTTCCGGAACTGCGTTTCACGCGGGAACTGGACGCCCTGGAGGCGCAGTATGCGGCGTCGCGCGGAATCTCGCCTACCGAAGCCGGCCAACGAACCGCCCTCAAGGCCATGCACCTCAAGAAGGGCCGGCTGGCGCACGGCATTGCCCTCGCAGAAGCCGGCTACGGGTGGGCGCTCCCGAGCGAAGGCGGGGCTCGGCTGCGAGACAAGTTCAAGGTCGGACTCTATCAGGAGGCCAGGACGTGGGCGAGCATTCTCGGCGGTGATCTTTTCGCCGACATGGATGTGATTCGCGAAAACAGGGCGATCAGGGGCCGGGTAGAGGAACTGATGGGTGGGGGCGGCGACGCGCTGGCCCAGGAACTCGCCCGCATCCGGCAGGCCACTGAACGCACCGCTGATGCCGTCAGCTCGCAGGCCGCCGCCGGAGGAGTCGCCAGGGAGGACCCGCGATGAGCACTGACGTCTACTTCGGCAATGCCTCCGGTGACTACGGGCGCGGCACCCCCAACCGCATGGAGCATCCCATCCTGCACATCACGCGCGGCGACACCCACGGCCATGACTCCATCATCTTCCCCCGCAAGGGCGAGCCCTTCACGGTGCAGGTAGACCTCTTTGGCAGCTCGCAGGCCGAGGTCATGCGCAAGGTCGCCACGTGGCAGAACCACCAGGCGTGGATCGGCTCACTCACTCTCCCCCAGGGCACAGTCCCGAACTGCGAACTCCAGCGCGTTCGCAAGGCCAGCGGCATCCACCACCTGGTCAACTCTACCAGCGGGGCCACGCACATGCAGCGCCTCGCGCTCGTCTTTCTCCAGCTCTCCGAGCAGGAGGACATGAGCGCATGAGTCACTGGCGAGGCAGCTACGCGATCTACACGCGCGCCACCACGGCGGATGCGTGGGCGGAAGACACCGCCCTGCGCCTGCCGGAACCCGGCGTCGTTGAGCGCCAGGCCGAACAGCCCAGCACGCTGCCGATTCTCCAGACGTACCATCCCGGCACTGAGGACGGCTCCTACCGCAACCTGACGCACTACTGGGTGCTGATCCGCCACGTGCAGTATGACACGGGCACGGAATCCGATCTCTGGTACGGCTGGCTGGAGGACCAGACGCTGGTGGAGGCCCAGGGCGTAGTCCGCTGGACGGCCGTCAGCGTCGAAGATCTCCTCAGCAAGGTCACCTGCGCGGATTCCTGGGCTGAGCCCACGGGCAACGACGGCGTCTGCACGCCCATCACCTTGCGCGCGGCCAACGAGGACCTGGACACTGCACGCCAGCGCGGCCTGCGCGGAGCGACCGAGTACCACCTGACCCGCGACGGCACCTACTGCACTGCCGGCAGCGGCGATGACGCCGCCTACGTCTTCGGCACGTCCGCCGCCTGGAACGCCTACGAGTGGCTGCGCCACCTGGTGCATGGTCATTGCCCGCCCGGCGGCTCCCGGCACTGCCCCGTCGGCATCGTAGTCACCCCCACCCCCGCTGCGCAAACAGCGCTCGAAGCGGTGCAAGAGACCTGGGACGTGCTCGGCCAGCCGATAGACCGAGTCGTGACGTACCTCTGCCATGCAGCCGGTGATCTGGCGTGGCATCTGGACTGGAGCGTGTCCGGGGACTACGGCTACGACCGACTGCGCCTGCGCATCTGGAGCCGCTCGTGGGCGGACCGCGACGGCACCACGCAGACCGCGCACACGATCACCACCGGCGAGCAGCCCATCGAGGCCCTGGACAGCCGGGTGACGGTGCGCGTGCGTGATCGGCCGACCGCCGTTGTGGCGCGTGGGGGACGGATCCGCGTGCAGTTCTCGGTTAGCTACGACGCGCGGCAGAACACCGACGGCCGGCCCCGCTACGAGCGCGGCTGGACGGACTCAGACGAGTCCGCCTGGGATCCGACGGCGGATGATGCCGCCGACGCGCGGTTTGAGCACGTCTACCGCCGCTTGCTTCTGCCGCCTGACCAGACACTCGGCGACGGCTCCAGCCCCTGGCAGATCGTCATGCAGCCGGAGCCGAGCCGCTACTCGAGCGTGGTGGGCGACCTGGCCCCGGCCGCCGGCGGCAACGACGGCCTCTACGCCTACCCGCGTGCACTCCTGCCCGTCAACCTGACGCGCGCCGGCGTCTCCTACACCAGCCAGAGCGGGGACACGCCGCTGTCGGCGAATGCCTCCGGCGTAGAGGGCGTCCCCGACCCCCATCCCATCCTGTGCTGGTGGCGCCCGGACTCGATGCCTACCGGCCATCGCCTTGTGGCCATCCCCGGCGCGCGACCGCTGGACAACAACTGCGGAGTCATGCTGCCGCCTGGCTACCGGGGGGACGGCCAGGGAGAGATCAACCTGACCAACACGGCCGGTTCGTTGGTCAACTGGAAGGAACTGCTTTTGACCGTCAGCGTCGAGCTGGACGTGCGGATCGCCTGGACGGCTTCCCGCACGTGGTCGCTCAACGACGGCACCCCTGATGACCAGCGCCGCGTTCTCGTGGTGGACGTGCCGGAGGCCCGCTGGGACGTGGCCCTGCCGGACACGATAGTGGGCTGGTCTGGCGGGACGCCCGACACCGTGGACGGCGTGCTGCGCAACGATCTGCCTGTGCTCAAGGCCGCCGCCGAAGACGCGCGCACCCGCCTGAGCGAGGCCGCCTGGCACGGCGACGTCGCATGGGCGGACGTGAAGCCTGAGGTGACGCTCGGCGACTTTCTGGAGAGCTACGCCGGCCTGCCTCTCAAGAACCCGATCCTCGGCCTGCGCTGGACGCTCGGCTTCGCCGAAGCCGGCACGCAGGTAGCCACCGGCAAGCCGTGGGAAAGGAGGCGGTTGTGAGTGCTGAGCTAGACGCCCTGCGCCGCCGCATTGAGACCCTGGAGGCTCGACTGGCCGCTACCCGCCCGCCCGGTGCCGTCATGCCCGGCCTGTGGGAGGTCAGCAGTGACGACGGCGGCAGCTACACCGTCCAGCGCGTCTACGACGACAGCGACAACGCCGCCGGCGAGACCGTCAGCGGCGTGGTGGACGCCGTGGGCGACGGCCTGAGCGTAGGCGACCGCGTCCTCCTCTGCGTCCGCCGCGACGGCAGCGCGGCTGCCTTCGCCGGCGGGGGGGACGGGACTCCGCCAGTCTACCTCGAAA
>JAWOCH010000371.1:0-10429 GCA_046483865.1 Candidatus Brocadiia bacterium
CCCCGACTCGCCATGGACGATCCCCGGTGACCTAACCGGTTGCCGTAGGTCACAGGGGATCGTCCATGGCGAGTCGGGGAGGCCCGCCGGGCCGACCCAACCCCCGACACTCGGCCGTCAGGGCCGAGAGGTTGCGCAGCGGTGGGAGTCAGCCGGCGTAAGGTAGGATTGGAGCGGGTGAGGGGATTCGCACTCGCCCCGGATGGCCGCAGTGGCTGGGTTCTGCTCTGTGACCTACGGCAACCGGTTCGGCCGCCGGGAATCGTCCATGGCGAGTCGGGGAGGCCCGCCGGGCCGACCCAACCCCCGACACTCGGCCGCCAAGGCCGAGACGTTGCGCAGCGGCGGGAGTTAGCGGGCGTAAGGAAGGATTGGAGCGGGTGAGGGGATTCGAACCCCCGACAACCAGCATGGCAAGCTGGCGCTCTTCCGCTGAGCTACACCCGCTCCGGCGTCTCTTCGATTGGTGCGAAGGGGGGGAGTCGAACCCCCAATTCGCCCGAAGGCGAACTGGATCCTAAGTCCAGCGCGTCTGCCAATTCCGCCACCTTCGCGATCGCATCTCATAGTATCCCATCCGCCCCGCAGGGTCAAGCGCAATTGCAGGTGCACGACCCGCCCCGTTAGGATGGTCAGCCCGTGCTTTTCTCGGAGGTACGCGGTTGCCCCTGCCGGTTCTGCACTGCTACGGAGACTATAAGTGGACCGGGCCATCGGGTCCGGTGGCCCGCCTCGGCCGCCGTCTGACCGATGCCGGCTGGCGCGCCGACCTGGCGTGCATCCGGCCTCCCGACGAGCCCGGTCGGTGGCTGGCCACAAACGCGCGGGAGATGGGCCTGCGGGTGCTGGACGGTTTCCACTTCGACAGCAGTCCGAACCTGCGGCGGAACCTGGCCGATGTCCGTCGCCTGCGCCGGCTGGTGGACGAGGGCGGCTACGGCCTGGTCCACTGCCACGGCACGTGGGACCATGCGCTGTGCGCGTTTGCTTTGCGGGGCAGACGCGAGCGGGTGCCCCTGGTGCGCACCGACCACCGCGGCCGCCACTACCGGCGTAACGCCCTCTGGCGCGCCTTCTACGGGCCGCGTGCGCTGGACCGGCTACTTGTGCTCAGCGACCGTTTCGCCGTCCGGGCGGTGGAGCTGATGGGGCTTGACGCGGGGTTCGTGCGTACGGTGCACGGGGCGGTGGACGCCGAGGATTTCGGTCCCTTCGCTGCGCCGCCGGGCAAGCGCACGGAGTTGGGACTCAGTGACGATGACGTGGTGCTGGGCGTTGTGGCACGCGTTCAGCCGCACCGACGGTTCGACGTGCTGTTGGAGGCCGCCCTGAAGGTCCAGGGGCTCGACCCCCGCGTCAAGATAGCCGTCTGCGGGCGCGGCACCCACAAGGAGCGCATCCTGGACCGGCCGGTCGCGCGCATGGGTTTGGAACGGACCGTCTTCCCGCTCGGCTACCGCCGCGAGGACTACCGGGACGTGCTGGCCACTTTCGACGCGGGCATCATGCTGGTGCCGGGCAGCGACGGCTCCTGCCGGGCGGCCATGGAGATGTGCGCCATGGAGAAGCCCCTGGTGGTGGCCGAGCGCGGAGTGCTGCCGGACATAGTGCGCGACGGGGAGACGGGCATCGTGGTCAAGGACGAGCCGGACAACCTGGCCGAGGCCATCCTGCTGATGGCCGCCGACGAGCAGCGACGCCGCCGGTGGGGCAGGGCGGCCCGGCGGCGGATGATCCAGCGATTCTCACCCGAACGCCAGGCCCAAGACGTCATCACCGTCTACGAGGAACTGCTGGAAGAGCGGAACTGCTGAGCTGCCACTGGAGGGACGGGCTTGTGCGCGTCCGTTTCGATCACAGCGACCGGCCCGACTGGCCGAGGAACGCCTCCACGGCCGCCGCAGCGTTCGGGGTGGGCACGTCCGCCATGATGGGCTTGGCTGGTGCGAGTATGTAGCCGCCGCCGCGCCCCATCTCCCGGCACAGCCGATGCACCTCGCGGCGGACCTCCTCCGGCGTGCCCCGCGGCAGCAGGCGTTGCGTGCCCAGCCCGCCCCAGAAGGCAATGCGCCGTCCGTGGCGCTTCTTGAGTTTGTAGGGGTCCATGGCCTCGGGTTGCACCGACTCGAGGCAGTCCAGGCCCGCTTCAGCTACATCCTCAACTACCTCGGAGACGTTGCCGCACGAGTGGTGCATCGTGTAGAGGCCGGCCTGCTTGATGCGCCCCCACATGCGGGCATAGCGCGGCAGCATCAGTTCCCGCCAGCGCTCGGTGCCCATGATCACCCCGCGCTGGGCGCCCCAGTCGTCGCCGGTCTGAATCCCGTCCAGGGGCAGCCGCAGGAAGCGTTCGATGATCTCCAGGTTCAGCTCCGTGATGCGTTCGAGCAGTTCCTCGTAGAACGCGCGGTGGGCGACCATGTCCATCAGCGCGTTCTCGAACCCCCGCATAGTCCAGCTCCGCTCGAACAGGCAGTAGCCCAGCACGCCGATGACGAACAACCCCTGCCCGTGCAGTTCCTCGCAGCGGCGCCGTCCCGTCTCGAGCCAGTCTTCCCGGAAAAGATCGTCTGGCTCCGGGAAGCTGTAGCCCGACAGATCGGGCTCGGGCAGGGCGGGCTTCAGCATGTGCATCGGCTCCCTGTCGGTCCGCCACAGGCTGCCGAACGGATCGCGCGCGGTAGCTTCCGTCTCCGCCTCGAGGTCGAACAGGTGCGTGACGCCGACGTTGGCAATGTGGTCCTGCTTCAGGTCCCGCCACGTGCTGTCCCCGTAGTACTCGTCCAGGCGCGCGGCGACCGCCTCCTCGACCGACAGCACGTACGGCACGAAATCCGTCTCGCGATGCTCAAGCTGAGCGACTACGCGTTCGGCAGGGCGCATCTGTGTTTCCTCCAATGAGTGTATCAGCCCGTCGGCTTCGGCTCCGCGTGTCCGAAGAAATCCCGCACGGCCTCCAGCGCCTCCTCAGGGTTGCTCAGCACCTGGTGGCGCGTCGGCAGGCTGTCGAGGAAGCTGCGTCCGTAGTCCCTGGTGACGATCCGCCGGTCGGCCACCATGACCACGCCGCGATCGTCCCTGCGCCGGATCAGTCGGCCGAAGCCCTGGCGGAAGCTGATGACCGCTTCCGGCAGCGTGTAGTGCAGGAACGGGTCCCGGCCGAGGGTCCGCAGGTAAGCGATGCGGCCTCTGACCAGTGGGTCGGTGAACACGTGGAACGGCAGCTTGGTCAGCACCAGGCAGCTCAGCGTCTCCCCCGCGATGTCCACCCCCTCCCAGAAGCTGCGCGTGCCGAGGAGCACCGAGGCAGGCACCGACCGGAAGAACGCCGTGATCGCCTCCCGGCTGCCGCTGTGGCCCTGTGCCAGCACCTTGATGCCCGCCCGCTCCAGCGGCTGCTTGACCGCCGCGTAGACGGCCTCCAGCAGGGAGTAGGAGGTGAACAGCACCAGCGCGCGCCCCTGCGTGGCCTGCAGCAGGTCGGTGAGGAACTCGCCCAGCTCTCGGTCGAAGGCTCTGTCACGCCGCCCGCCGGGGTCGGGCAGGAAGGTGGCCGCCCCGACCAGCGCCTGGCTGTCGTAGTCGAACGGCGAACCGGCGGAGAGACAGCGAATGCGCCCGGGAGGCAGCTTGTCGCCGCCGAGACGCTCCAGCATGTAGTCGAAATCGCCGCTGACCTGGAGCGTGGCGGAGGTGAAGATCACGCAGCGCTTCTCGGCGAAGAACGACTCCCGCACGTACTCGCCGATCTGGACCGGTGCGGCGTGGATTGAGAAGAACGTGCCTCGGCGCCGCACTGCCCGCTCCAGCCAGTAGACGAAGTTCTCCTCCTCCTGGCGCAGCACGAACTTCGCCGAATCGGCCGCTTCGTGAAGCTGCGACAGGGCGGAACGCAGGTCATAGACCAGTTCCTCGGTGTCGCGCTCCTCCTCCGCCGTCTCGAGCGTCTCGGCCATCTGCTCTACGTGCTCGGCCAGCGAGCCGATGGTCTCACACAGCCGTTCGAGCGACTGCCAGGCATCGCTGCCGGGGGCGACATCCGGCTGACAGACGCTCAGGCCGAGCCGTTCCACGTGCGGGGGGGCGCCTTCGAAGGGCTCTCCCAGCATCTCGAAGAACTGCCTGCAGTCCTCGACCACTTCGTCCACTGCCTCCATCGCCTGTCCGGCGGCCTTGCGCAATGCTTCTCGTGTCTTCTCCGGGAGGTCGCCACGGTCGGCCTTCTGCATGACCAGGGCCAGCAGCCCGGCGCCGCTGCCGTCCTGGCGTTTGCGGTAGAGCAGGTTCGTGCCGCGGTAGAAGTTCAGGGCGCTGACCTCGACGGTGAACGCGCGCGTGGCCACGTCCTCCAGGTTGTGAGCTTCGTCGAAGATCAGGCACCGGTAAGTCGGCAGCACCTGCGATGGGGCGCCGATCTCGCTGAACAGCAGCGCGTGGTTCACGACGATGATGTCCGCAAGCTGCGCCCTGGCCCGGGCGCGGCGCAGGAAGCAGCGCCCGCGCGAGGTGCAGGCGCGCCCGGCACACTGATCCCACCCGCTGACCACCGCATGCACCAGCCCCGGCCCCCCGGGCGAGAGGAAGAACCCGTTGCACTCGGCCAGATCGCCGGCCTGTGTCGTGACGGCCCAGCTCACCAGGGCAGCCAGGGCCACCATCTCCCGGGGCTCCGCCAGCTCCCCCTCGAAGTGACGCACCAGGTGCAGGAACCGGCGCACGCACAGGTAGTTGCGCCGGCCTTTGAGCAGCGCCGGCTCGAAGCGGCCCGGCAGCAGTCGGCTCAGAAACGGCAGGTCTTTGTTGTAGAGCTGTTCCTGTAGGTTCCGCGTGTTGGTGGAGACAATGACCTTCTCCTCGTTGGTGCAGGCCCAGGCGATGGCCGGCACAAGGTAGGCCATGCACTTGCTCGTGCCCGTGCCCGCCTCCACCATCAGGTGGTGCGGCTCGTTGAGCGCCTCGCAGACCGCCTCCACCATGTTCACCTGCTCGGCGCGGTGCTCGTAGCCGGGCAGATGCTGGCCGACGACGGCCCCGGGGCGGAACATGGCGCATATGCCCTCGGTGGATATCGGCTCGTCGCCCGGCTCGGGGGGCTCGTACTCTCGCAGTTTCTTCAGCAGATCACGGTTCGTCGGCAGGAGCTGTCTCAGAGCACCGACCGGGTCCGCCGCCAGATCGAAGCCCGCCCCTCGCGCCGCCTCGTTGATGACTTTCGCCAGGGGGTGTCCCGCTGCCGTGACCAGCCGGCACACCAGGTCGAGCGCAGGTCCGGGCAACTCGGCCAGACGCTGCCTCAACGCATCCCAGACGGCCGCAATCAACCGGGCGCGATCCCCCGCGCGTGCCGCCGGCGCGTCCGCCATGCCCAGCTCCATTGCCATGCCGCTCAGGCTGTAGTCGTTGGCAGTCGGGTCGGCGACGCGCGCCAGCTCCAGCGCATCCAGGCAGGGGGGCGCTTTGACTCCGGCGGCGACGAAGAAACCCTCCAGCAACTCCGCGTCGTGAACCACCACGGAAGTGTCCCCACAGAACTCGCGCAGCCCTTCCAGCGCCTCCTCAGGCGCCGGGCAGCCTTTCACGTCGTCCTGGCTCAGACCGCTGTATCCGGCGAAAGCCCTTGTCAATCGGCCCGGATCCGCCAGAAGGGCGAACTCCTCCGCTCCGTCTGTGCCTCGGCGGACGGCGCCCACTTCAACGACGGCATCCTCGTCAGGGGACGGTCCCGTCGTGAGCAGGGCGGCGAATGTGATCGCATCATCGGCCACGGTGCTATCCTATCTGCATGTAGAGCAGCATTGTAGCATGGATGAACCTGTGGCGACAGCGCAGACATCATGCCCATCGCGTTGCACAGCAGGCCAGACTTCCCGCATAATACTGTCGGGCATTCGGGAGGCGCCGAAACTAACGGAGACGCGACGATGATTCAACGCAAGCTGGGTTTCATCGGTGCCGGGCTGATGGCGGAGGCCCTGCTCAAGGGCATCCTGGACTCGGGCGCGGCGGAGGCGGAGCGGCTCTACGCCAGCGACCCGGCGTCCGACAGAATAGCCGCCTTCCGGGAGCTGATCGGCGAGAACGCATTCAACGACAACACCGGGCTCGTAGCGGGCTGCGACGTGGTCGTGCTGTCGGTGAAACCCGGCGTCGTGCCCGTGGTGGCGGGGGAGATCGCCAGCCAACTGACCCCCGACCATCTGGTCGTCTCGATTGCTGCAGGCGTGGACCTGGGCAAGCTTGGTGAGCTGCTGGGAACAGACCGGCTGGTGCGCGTGATGCCCAACACGCCCGCCCTGGTGCATGCCGGTGCGGCGGCTTACTGTACGGGCGCGGGAGCGACCGCCGAGGACGCCGAGCTGGTCGAGCAGATGCTGAGCGCCGTCGGCCTGTGTGTGCGCCTGGAGGAGAAGCACATGGACGCGGTGACCGGTCTGAGCGGCAGCGGGCCGGCCTACGTCTATCTGGCCATCGAAGCGCTCAGCGACGGCGGCGTGCAGATGGGGCTCCCGAGGCAGGCGGCGACCCGCCTGGCCGCCCAGACGGTCCTGGGCGCGGCAAAGATGGTGCTGGAGACCGGCCGCCACCCCGGCGAACTGAAGGATCAGGTCACCACGCCCGGCGGCACGACCATTGAGGCCATCCACGCGCTCGAGGCGGCGGGCCTGCGGAAGGCATTCATCGAAGCGGTCGTGGCGGCGTCGGAGAAATCGCGGCGTCTGTCGGGCAGAAGCTGATCCGGGCGAGGCCGCTACTTCCGCTCCATGAGCACGGCGGCGTGGACCTCAATCGCCTCGCCGCGGCCGACCGGCCCGAGGCCTTCTGCCGTGCGCGCCTTCACCCCGACCGCGTCCTCCGGCAATCCCAGCAGTTCCGCCAGCCGGGCGCGGATCGCCTCCCTGTAGGGGGCCAGGCGCGGCCGTTCGGCCACCACGTTCACATCCACGTTCACCGGCTGTAATCGTCGCTCATCCCGCGCCAGCCGCAGGGCCTCGGCCAGAATCAACGCGCTGTCGGCGTCCTCCCATCGAGGATCGTCGTCCGGGAAGTGCTCTCCGATGTCCGCCAGCGCGGCAGCGCCCAGGACGGCGTCGGCCACCGCGTGCAGCAGGGCGTCCCCGTCGGAGTGCCCCTCCAGCCGAGGCGCTTCCGGCAGCGAGACGCCGCCCAGGATGAGCGGCGGGCGCTGGCCGAAGCGGTGGATGTCGTAGCCGATCCCGATGCGCATGTTGCCCTCCGACTGGGATTGTAGCAGATGGGCCCGGCCGATTCACCGGCCGGCGCAGGTTGACAGGTGGCGGGGAGCGGGGGTTAGAATAGCGGCCGCAATCCGGGAGGGAAGGGCGTGGGGAACGACGCGCAAGGGCAAACAGAGGTGCGCTCGGACGAAGAGCTGTGGGACGCCTACTGCGCCGGCGACGAGCAGGCACTGCGGGCCCTGGTCGGCCGCTACAGGGACGATGTGTACTGGTATCTACTTCTGAGCACAGGCCGTCCCGACGAGGCGGCGCGGCACTGCATCCAGACATGGGTGCTGGCCGCCAGACATGCGCGCCCGGTGGAGGGTTTCGGGTCGTTCCGCGCCTGGCTTTTCGCCGTCGCCACGCAGAACACCGTCCCGCCGACCCACCCGGAGACGTTCGGCCTGAGCGACCTGGTGGCGGAAGTGCGGCGCGGACCGCCGGACAGCGACCGTGGCCGCATGATGACGAGGCTGATCGAGATGCACCGTCGGCTGCGCCAGCCTCTGCTGCTGGTCACAATCGGCGGCCTCGACGTGGAGAACGCAGCGCAAGCGTGTAACTACACCGTCGAGCGGACTGTGCGCGCTTTGGAGCGGGCGTGCCGGATGCTGGCGCGCTCCGGGCTGTGCGAACCGCAGGAGGGCGCCGATGAATTGTAGGGAAGCCTGCCGGCGCATCGTCTTGCGGCTCTGGGGCGACGAGCCAGAAGATGCCGCACTGGACGCGCACCTCCGCGAGTGTGAAGACTGCGGGCAACGGCTGCGCAGCTACCGCGCGGTGGGCCGGCGAGTGCGCACGCTGGAAGCAGATGAGTTCCCGGCGGAGGCCGAGGAAGCGCTCGGCGAGGCCCTGGACCGAGCGGTCGAGATGGGTCCAGATCCGGAGTCCAACCCCGCCAGCCCCGACCCCGAGAGACCGGCGGGCCAGAAAGCGGCTATTGCCGTGGTTGCCATAGTGCTGATCCTGGGCGTGACCCTCGCCATCCTGATGCTCTCGCTGGAGAAGCGCGATCTTCCGCCCCCGGTTGGCAGGCTGACAGGGCAATGGGGGAAGCTGTACGTGGAAGTCGGCGCGCCGTCAGGCTGGCGCGAGCTGGGCGACGAGGAACCGCTCCGGCCGGGCACGGTACTCAGAACCCAGTTCGACGCGGCCACCCGGATCCGCTCGGGTCCCGTCGAGTGGGTCCTGGGTGGCGGGAGCACTATCGAGCTTGTCGCAGCCGGCCAGGCGCGGTTGGTGCAGGGGCACATCGCCGCGCGCGTGGTCGAGCCGGGGACCGGGCCGCTGGCGCTCCGTACGCCCCAGGGCATGGTCCGATCGGAAGATGGTGCCGTTGTCGCGGAGGTGTCCCGCTTCGAGGCGGTGCAGGTGGGATGCACCGCCGGAGAGGCATCTGTGCTGGAGGATACCCGGCTCAAGCCCGGCCAGCGGGCCCTGCTGATCGACGCTGAACTGCGCGAGCCGGTGCGCCAGGGACGCACGAGTGAGATGACCCATTGGATGCGCGCACTCGGCCAGGAAGGACATCCCTCCCTGGAACGCCGTCAGTTGGCTTCGGTGCCTCTGTTGCGCGAGACGCCGGCTCTGCCCGAGCACGTAGCCGTATCGCAGATGGATATCCGTGTCATCCTGGTAGGCGGCCTGGCAGTAGTGCGCGTGGAGACAGTGCTCCACAACAGCGGCCGGGAAGCCTGGTCGGGCGTTTTGGACCCGGCACCGATGGTTTTGCCCGTTGCGCTGGCGCACACGACTGCCCCCGTCGAGCTTCCGCCCGGAGAACAGGCTCGGTGTGCGACAGCATCTTTGCACGTGACGAGAAGCCGGGAGGGCGCATGTTCGGTCGGCTTGAGCCCGCAGGCGTGGACCGATCGGGAGATCGGCCGTATGGGTATCACACTTGATGCGCGGGCGTCGGAGGGGTTCGCCCTTGTCTCTTGCCCCACGCACGGGTATCGGGAGACCGGCGTGACAGCCAAGCGTTGGTCGTGGCAGGGCGAGGGCGTAAACTCCGGGCGGCCGGTTGTGTTCGAGTACGTGCCGGCGAAGGGCGAGCGCGCCGACGTGGTCGGGGTCGGCGGCCCGGGTTCCCGGTGGCTGGTGGGGGCCTGGCGGCCGCCGCCGGTGCCGGGGCGCTGGTTCGCGCGGCGGCAGGGGGCTGTGTTCGCCTTTGATGTCAATGCCGACGCCGGCGCCGGCGGCCGGTGCTTCGCCCACGAGGTCGCGGATCGGCTGCTGCGCGGGCTGCCGCGCCGCGGCCGGTTAGCTGTGGCCGCATGGGACGGGGAGGCCAGAATCTACCCGGTTCTGCTCGATCAGTTGGGCGTTCGTGCGGTGGAAGGCGCCCTGGCGGCGCTTTGGGCCGTTGAGAAGACGGGAGTGAGCGCACCGGACGAGTTCCTGCGCGAGATCACCGGGGCCACCAGCTCCGCTGAGCGGGAACACGTGCTGGTCTGCGTAGTGGGGCGCGACGCGCCTTCTGAGGAGAGCAACGCCGGAGAGGCCCTTCAGGAGGGCAATGCCCGACTTGTCGTTGTGCAGGCGGGGGCAGACCGTCCGGGCAACGGCTGGCGACGCCTGTGCAAGCAGAACCGGGGCATGTGCATGGCCGTTCCCGCTTCCATGTCTCCTCGCCTGGGAGCGGCCGACGCGCTCTGGGACCTGCGGCGTGCTCCGCTCACAGAAGCAGTCATGAACCTGCCAGCGGGGGTCAAGGGACGCCTGTTGCCGGCAGCCGCTACGGCATCCGGCCGACCGGTGGTGGCTCTCGTACGGCTGGCTGACGGGCAGGAAGACCAGGGAACGGCTGACATGACGGCTCGGGTGGGCCGCACGGGTCTGGCCGGCAGGATGTCGCTGAGCGAACCACCTTACGTCCTCGACGGACCGCTGGGCCGGCAGATGGCCGAGGAACTGCACGCGCTGGCCGAGCCGGGCGGCATGTGAAACGCTGTGGGGCATCTGTTACAATCGCCGACCCGCGATTCTCCGTGGCAGAGGAGCAGGCACGTGGCTGATGCCGACCCGCGCGAACGCGCACTGTGGTGTGTGGCGCTGGCGGTGGGTCTGTGCTGGGCTGCGGTGCCTGTGGCAGCCGTTGATGTGTGGATGCCCGAGACCGGCCAGGTCACGCTCGAGGAACCCGTTTCGGAAACTGCTGAAGGCCGCCTGCAGCATGCGTATGCTCTGGT
>JAWOCH010000010.1:0-10433 GCA_046483865.1 Candidatus Brocadiia bacterium
GGAGAGCATGGAAGTCGAGCTTGCCTTGCCGCGTCGCCCGGGCTATGCCGGCGGCGTCCAGGTCCTTGCGCAGGTCGCGGGCGCCGTGTGTCGGCACGTAGAGCAGGGGTGCCGTGGGGGCGTTGCTGTCCGCAGTGCCGGTCAAGCGGGCAGCCAGGGCCGAGGGGATCGGCTGCCAGGCTTCCCGGCGGGCCTTGTTGTGCTCCGGGGCCAGGTGGAGGGTGCAGTCCTCGGCGTCCAAGTCCTCCACCTGGAGAGCGCGCAGTGCGCCGAGCCGGATGCCGCTCAGCAGAGCCGTCTCATAACAGAGCCGCCGCTTCGGCGCGCACTTGCTCAGCAACCGCCGAGCCTCGGCGACCGTCAGGCTACGGCGTGTCTCCTCGGCCGACGTGTCGAACGGCCGCAGATGGGCCAGGGGGTCGTCCGACAGGTAGCGCCGCTGGACACACCACCTGCAGAAGGCGTGCAGGGCGCCGGCGTAGTGCTGGAGGGTCTTGCCGCTGCGGCCCTGGGATTTCAGGTCCCGCAGCGCAGCTTCCACACGCGGCAGGGCACCCTCCAGGTCGCCCAGGACGGCAAAGCCGAGCTGCTCCCGCCACCACGCGAGGCGTGAGCGCCGCATACGCGCATGGCCGGCACTCCAGGGCCGGCCGCCGTGGCCCCCCTGCGTCTCGCCCCACTCCAGGTACTCGCCGCAGACCTCGGCAAAGGGACGGCGGGCCTGGTCGCTGGCCGAGTCGGGCGGGGGCAGGAAGCCGTCCCGGATGGCCTTCTGCTGCGCCTCTATCTTCCGGGCATACCTGCGCGTCTCCTGCTCGGAGGGGTAGGGGCTGGTGCGGGTGCGGCGGCGGCCCGTCCAGTCGGTGAACTGGAAGCGCCAGGTTGTGAACCCGTCGGCGCGCTCGTAGGGGTAGACGTAGGCCATGCCTCGCTCAGAGATTGATGTCCACGATCTTGGCGCCTTTCTCGGCTTCGCCGGCCTCTGCCTTGCGGGCCAGTTCCTCGAAGTGCTTACAGAGCCGACCGGCCTGCCACCAGCGGCCCTGGCCGAGCTTGAACGGCGCCGGCAGGTCCCCGCTCTGAATCCAGTTGCGGATGGTCTTCTCGGCGCAGCCGAAGATGCGGGCCAGGCCGTGGGGATCCACAAGGGCCTTCGGACGGAGCCGGGCAAGCTCCGTCACCACGTGGGGGCTCTCGCCGATCTCCCCCTGCTCGGTCAGCACGTCTTCCGCCGTCTCTGCCTCGGCCATGTGCCTCTCGCTTTGTCTAAGTCGCGGGGCACGGGGGATTCAGGGTGAACAAGCCGGCTTCCTGAGCCGAATCTTCAAAGTGCTCCTAATCTGTGCTTTCCTGTGCGCTCACGACGCCTTCTGCCGCCTCCTCAGGCGCTCTCGCGGGGGCGGCGTTTTCGGCCGGGGGTTCGGCCCATCGGGGCTTCTCCCGCTCGTCTATAATCCGCCGGTAGCTTGCGGCCGATTCGAGCAGTTCCTCTTTACCCTTGCCCGGCGGCAGGTGCGCGGCCAGGCGGTTCAGCAGTCGGGCGCGCTCAAGGGTGCGCGCCGGGCCGAAATCGTAGCTGATCGGCTCGACAATCAACCCCTGGAACGGCCGGCCAAGGATGCCGTCGGCTCGGAGGCCGAGAATGTACCCCTCGATGCGGTGGCGGGAACTCAGGCCCGGTGCGTGTTCCCCGGCGCGCCACTTGGCAACGGTGGCGCGGGTGACGCCGAGGCCCTCGGCCAGTTCCGCCTGCGTCTGTCCCCGCGCCCGCCGCAGGTCGCTCAGCAGGCCGGCGCGGATGGCCTCCGTCAGGGGCAGTGATGCCTCGGCGTCCTCTCGCTCATAGACCAGCTCGGCGCCGGCCAGGCAGAGCGTCCAGTTGCGGGTCAGGGCCAACCGGAAAGCGTGCTCTTGTCTGTCGCTCACAGCTTGGCTCCGCACGGGCTCGATACCGTCTCTATACACTGCTCGTATGTTACCACTAAAGATCGGCCCTTGGATATTACGGGCTCCTATTCTGCGCGCAAAAACGGAAGTATATCCCCAAACGGCAGAAGCGGACCGGAAGCGAGTGGGCTCAACCGCCGTCAAGGTAAGTTCCTTCCCATCTATAGCCCTTGCTGAGCAGGCCCTTTTTCGCCTTCACCACTCTGTCGTTACTCCAGCCGAGTCGCTCTTTGAGGGTCTGAACCCATTGCCAGCGGCGTTCTTGCGCGCCGATGCTCTTGACCTCCAGCCAGAGTGCAAGCTCGTCTCCGTTCAGGGGCGATGCCAGGCCGAAGTGCTCATTCACTTGTTGGTCCTCGACATGCTCGGCCAGGTTCCGCAACTCGTCGGCTGCCTCCTTCAGGCGGTCAAGGTTCTTCAGGTACTGGTCTTTCAGGCGTTCTGCCTTGGCGAAGGTGCGGGCTGCCTCGACCAGGTCATCCCAGGACCGGCCGCGCCAATGCGTCTGCTGAATGTCCTCATTCCAACGCGCAAAGTGGCGCAACGGCTCGTGAGTCAGCCTGTGGAAACGTTCGGCGATGACAGAGCCCAGGGCCTGCTTGAGTATCTGCTCGCAGGTATACCGCGACTGGAACAGGATATCGGCGGGCTGGAAACTCACTTGCTCTGGTAGCTCAACGGGCCAGGCGGGCTCCTGGCTGTAGCGTCTGGCCCTCTCGTCGTAAACCGTGGCCCAACGGTACATGTCACGGAGGGCGCGCTTGCTCCGGTCGTGGGAGTTGAAGGGACAATCAAGTGGGAGGTCGGAAGACATATCCGGTCTCGCTTTCCGGTCTCGCAGTTGGGCGAAGGTGGGGCAGAGGGCCGATGCGAGTTTCGGCGTTCGGTTGCGAACCTATCCGCCCCGCCTCCGCTGCTGTGGGCCTCCGGCGGGCGGCGCGGCCCAGAACCCTTGAACGTCCGCGCCGCCTCTGCCGGGGGTCTGGGTTCTTCCGGCCCGCCGTGATGGTAACGGGCGGTCCCCGACGTAGCAAGCCGCCTCACAGGCGCGTTGCCTGCTCGCGGGAATCCCGCCTCGCCAGCCCTTTGCCCGCACAGGGAACGTCAGCGGCCGTCTTGGAGCGCCGGCGGGGTCTGGGGCGCTCTGTCCGCCTGGAGCCGCTTGCCGCACCAGACACAGAAGGTCCATTCATCCTCTACCGATTCACCGCAGTGCTCACACTTCGCCCGCGCATCGCCGTCGGCGCTTGCCATTGTGCCCTCCCTCACGCAGAACGGCCGCCAGGTGGTAATCCGCTCGGATAGACGCGGTCCGGGCCGTCGCCGGCACCGGCACCTGGCGGCCATAGCAAAGGCCCGTGCCTGCTCGGCGCCGGGCCTCGTTTGTCCTGTGCTGTGCTACCCGATTCATTACGGCAGCCAGTGTAGCGCCGGGCGAGGGCCATGTCAAGGCTGAAATCCGAGCCGCACAGACGCGCTCAGGCGGCCCGTGAGCGAGACACCTGGCCAGACGGGCCAAGGCCCGTGTCCGGGCGGATAGGCGCAGAACCGCGCACAGGGACCGCTCCTGGCGCGCGAATCAGCCGCCCTGGTCGGGGAGGCTGACCCGGTAGGTGGGCGGCGGGTCGGATTCGGGCTCCCCGGTCTGGACGGCGCGGTAGATACGCGCCCTGTTGGCGTCCATTGCCGTGGTGGCGGGGCGGCCGATGCGCAGGGAGACGTTCACGTAGAGGGCGATGGAGCGGGGGACCTCCCGGAAGCCGAGGCAGATGGGGCAGGGGTCGTCCAGGGGGTCGGGGCCCGGGCGGCCCTCGCAACCGGGGCAGGTGTAGTCGGGAATGCTCGAGTGCTGGTTGTAACCCTCGAACATGGAGAGGGCGCGCTGGCGGCGCAGGCGGGCGGGCATGGCGTCAGCCAGAGTGTGCAGGAAGGCCCACGATCGGGCCCGGGGGGCACAGACCCCGGCGCGGTCGCGGTCGGGGCCTGGGGGGCGCCGGCGCGGGAAGGTGGCGGCGCCCATCGGGGATACCATGCGGGACCTCCCCCGTAGGTTCCCGCGCACGGGCAGCCTATCAGAAATACGGGCGGGGGCGCAAGGGGATTGTTGAGTGTGACACTCAAGAAAGGTGCGGCGGACCCCTCTGTCCAGGGGGTCCGCCGCTGCTCCGGCGCGGAGAGGGCGCAGAAGAAGACCCGCTCCGCTGTCTGCCCCGACGGGGAGAGGGCGGTCTCCGAACGCGCCGGGGAAGTTCTCGGCTTAGTCGCCGGGGTTCTTGTAGAGGCCCTTCGAGCCGACGGCCTTCGCGGCAACGGTGTGCCGGCAGGCCGTTTTCACGTCGTCGGTGTCGAACTCCGTCTCCGACTTCACCTGGGGCGTCTGCTCGTCTTCGAGGAAGCAGACCTCGACGCCGTGGCCCAGGCGGGGCTCGGCGGTCAGATACCACGTGGCCTCATCTGTGTCGGCGTCCACGGTCTCGTCAAGCAGGGGATGGACGCCATACTCGAGCTTGCCCTGCCAGGGGTTGTCCACGGCGGCATTGCTGGTGGCCCGCAGCTTGCTTTCGAGCAGCTCCTGGATTGTGCCCTCCAGGGCCGTGGGGCCGAGCAGGACGGCGGGCGTGAGGGCCAGGTAGGCGTCGCCAGACTTCTGCTTGCGCATGGCGGTGCGAGCAGTGTTGAGGGTTGTCACGCTGGGGGCGCCCACGTCGCCGCCAGCCGCCAGGTTGCCGTGATCGGCGTGAAAAAGGGCCGTGCCATCCGACATGGCGGCGTTACCGGTGAGCACGGCAAGAGTCACGATATCCTCCAGGCGCCGGGCCGACGCGGCAAGCATGGCGGGCAGCCGAGAGAAGGCGTCCATGTCGTCATTGATGATGGCCTGGCGCGTCAGCTTGACGCCCTCGGCGAACTCGGCGAGGGTGTAGGTCTCCTGCGACTCGCCTATGGTGACGTAGCGGACCTCCCCGCCCTCCGGCCTGGCGGTCAGGGTGGGGAGCAGGGCCATGTCAATGACCTTGATGTCCTTGAAGTCAGGGTGGGTTCTCCGGCGGGCCCACTTGGGCCACAGGGTGGGGTACTCGGCGTAGGCAGTCAGGAGCGACTTGCCCATAGCGTCGCCCAGGATGTAAGGGAAGTCGCTGGTGCTCTGGGCCAGGCCGACAGCGCGGGCGTGCCGGGGATCGAACGCCTCCCGAATCACGCGGGCCGGGGCCATGCCTTCGGCGCCGGGGATGCCGATGGAGCGCAGGTAGACGCGGGCCAGGCCCACGACGCTGGCTCCCTGGAGCTGGATGGCGCGGGGGTGCGGGTCGCGGTACTGGGGCTTGCCGTCACTGTCGAGCACGACCTCGTCGCGCTCGTCGAACTCCAGCAGGCTCACGCCCGCCCGCAGCAGGATGGCGTCCCGCAGGGCCGCGCCCAGGGTGTGGCGGTTGCGGTCGCGGCCGACCCGGACGCCGGGGACGGCCCTGTCGGGGTCGGCCAGGGGCAGGGGGCCGCGCGTGTGGGTAAGGTGGCCGAGGGCGAGGGTCTTCGCCTGGTCGGGGGTGACGCCGCTCTCCACCAGGTCGGCCAGCTTCTCGGAGGGCAGGACGCCCATCTGAACCATCTGCACGAGGCCCTTCACCCGGCGGCGCTCGGCCCGGAGGGCTGGGGCAGCCGGGTTGTCGCCGTCCGCGGACGCGGGGACGCCAGCGGGGACGGGCTGGGGTTCGGGCTCGGCGGCCAGTGCGTCGGCGATGCGTCGCTGGACGCCGGCGAGGCCGTCCATGAACTCGCGGGCTTCCTCGTCGGAGGCGCCCGCGCTCAGACCTATGGTGACCAGATACGCGCGCAGTGCTTCGTTCATCAGACCTTCTCCTTTCGTTCGGAGCAGGCCGGCGGGGTTGGCAGCCGGGTCTCCGGTGAAATCAACGGCCGTGACGGTCCGCACCCGCCCAAGCGGACGGCCATCGGGTGAACGTTCGTATTCGGCAGGGCGAAAGGCCAGACTAAGGCCCAGGGCCGTGGGGTCGTCTTCGGCCAGGCTGAGCAGCCAGCTCCACAGGTCGCCGGCGGGGGTATGTCGGGCGTACGGGCCGAGTTGCACGTCCCCGCGCACCTGGCCGTCGCGGATGCGGACGCCGCCGGCGCCGGCACGGCCGACGGTCAGGAAAATGGGGTCCTGGCCGGGCTGAGGGTGCGAGACGCGGCTGAGCGCGCCACGGGGCATGGCGTTGAGGCCGTCGGCGACCTGCCGGAGCATCACATCGTCTACGTGGAAGCCGTGGCCGACGGCCGGGCCACGTGTGAGTATGCTCACGTCGCGGATGCGGCCGGCTTCGCGGTCTACGCGGACCCGCCGGCCCGCGAGTGCGTTCGGCTGGGCAAGGCGGACGGTTCTCATGTCAGGCTCCAGGGCCGATGGCGTATCACCACACCACTTTTCCAGACGCAAAATCGCGCGAGAACTGCCCCCGCTTTGACCCGCAACGGGGGCGCCTCCAGGAAGGACCCGCTCACGCCTCGTCGCCGCGCAGGCGCCGGCGGGCGAGCCGCACCTGCACCTCGAACGACAGCTCAGCCGCCGGCTCGTTCTCACGAGCTATGCGGCGCAGTTCCTCGGCCACGTCTTCGCCGTGCTCGTCGGCAACCAGGCCAAGGAAGAACTCTCGCTGGAGTTGCCACGCTGTCTCCTGCGTCGCCGGGTTGCGGAATAGCTCCCCGATCTCCTCGCTCCCTTGGAGTGCTGCCTCTACCAGCTCGCTCTTGGTGCGGCCCGTCAGCTCGGCTGCCGCCTCCAGCCTTGCGAGGGTGTCGTGCAGGAGTGTGACGAATACGCGCTTGCGGTTCTCGCCCACGGGCATGAGTGCGGCCCTCCCTATGGTGTTACACCGAGTGTAACAGTTTATGCGTCTGCCCGTCAAGGGAGAAAAGCCCGGCGGACAGGCACAGAAGGAAGACACCTCAGTTGAGCAACATGACCAGGTTCCCGGCGGCGAAGCGGAGCAGCAGGCCGGCCGGGATCGTCTTCGGCAATGCCAAGGTGCCATGCAGCAGCACGTTGCCTTCCGTGGCGGCGTCCATCCAGGCTACGTCCGACACAACGCCCCAGGACGCCGTGGCCCTGGGGAACTCAATGGCCGTGGCGTTCTGGACTGCTCCCCCGCTGGCGGCAGTCCAGTCACCGGCGGACACAGATACCCGGCTGTAGCTGCCCCCGCTCGGCTCGCTCAGGCCGGTGCCGTCGTCGGTAGGGTTCGCCGTGGACAGGGCCAGGTAGAGAGGCGAGGGCGGGGTGTAGGCGTCCTGCAGAAAGGTGTGATCAAGCATCCGGTTCGCCAGGTAGGTACACCAGCCCCCGGGCCGCAGAGACACGATCACCTTACCAGCAATCAGGGCGTAAACGTCGCCGACCTCAACCGGTGTTTCCTCGGTAAGCTCCCCATAGGCCAGCATGTTCCCTCCGAGCTCGGCGTCCATAGCGGCCCAGTACCGGAGTGCCCCCCAATCGCCAGTTGCCACGGGCCAGGGCAGTTCAGCGACGTTCTGTATGCTGCGCGCGCTGGCGGCAGTCCAGTCGCTTGCCGAGGTCGCCACGCGCGCATAGCCGGCTCCGCTTGGTTCGCTCAGCCCGGCCCCCGTCTCGGTAGGGTCGGCCGTGGACAATGCAAGCCAGAGCGTCTCCGGCGCGGAGAACTCGGCCTTGCTCGTCAGGTGGTCAAGCCACTTGTTCTCGCAGTAGTCAGAGAGCGAACCGTAGGGCACGACTTCTCCGGCGCCGGCCGCCGCCGTGGCGACGCTGATGGTGGCGGTGGCGTCGAGGTAGGTCGTTGTGCTGTACGTGACCTCCAGCTTCACCAGGTCAGTGAAGAGGTTACCCGCGCTGGAGAAGCTATCGGCCGGCGGTCCCATGACTCGCACATAGACGTAGCCGGAGCCGTTAATGTAGTCGGCGCAGTCGCCCAGCACACTTTCAGTGACCGTCTGGTCGGTGCTGCTTGTGTGGCCGCCCAAGTACTCCCAACTGGACGTGCTGGCGTTCCAGATGTGCAGGTCAAAGTCGTAGTCGTAAGTTGTCGGGTTGACGCCTGTGACCGTGAGACCGTAGCCCTCCGCCGTCACTTCCAGCTCGTCAACGTCCGCCGCGTCCTCACTGATGTCGAACCGCACCCGCAACGTCGGTTCGTCTCCGGCAGGGCCCTCGCTGTGGTCATGTTTCGTGTCGTCGCTGGACGAGATGTTATCTTCTTCACTGCTGCTCAACGCGGACTCGTCGTTCTGCACGAGCGAGCTGGCGCTCTCGCCTTCCCACGCCGCGCCGCCGTTGCTGTTGGGGTAGTAGGTGCTGGTAGGCATGGAGGGGTCCTATCCTGTCGCGGGTATCAACGCGGCCTGGGACTGTGGGGACAGAAGCGGGCGGACCTCCTTCCACAGGGGCCGGCACCGCCAGGGCGCCTTGCCGTATGTCTCGGCCAGTTGGACGCCGTTCTGCACTTGCCCGGCGACCTTCTCCAGGATGGCGCGCCGCTCCTGTTCGGAGAGGTCTTCCCACAGGTCCCGCCACTGCTGCTCTCGGCACTGCTCGGCGCGCTGCGCGTCGCGTTCGGCCGCTTCCTCATGCGCTACCTTTGCGCCCTCCAGGATCGGCTTGAAGTAGCGCGCCAGGTTCTGCTCCACCTGGCAGCCCGTTGCCAGTTGGCTCTCCAGCGTGTCGAGCGCCTTGTGTCCCGCCTCGTCGGGCGCCTCTTGCAGTTGACGCAGGAACGTCTCTCGGACGTGGGCCGTTGCCTCTCGATAGACGACAACGACCTCCGGCCACTCGTGTAGCTGCTCAGGCACGTCCGCAGGATCCGCCGGCGGATCGGCTCTGGCCCGTTGTTGTCGTTCTGAGTCAGTAACAGCACAGTCAGACGTAACAGCACAGTCTGGTGTAACTGGCGTTCCAGTGGTCGGGGCGACCACTGGAACCGCAGTTACACCCCCCTTGCTACTGGCGTTCCGCTGGTCAGGACCAGTGGAACTCGCGTTCGGGTGGTCGGCGCGGGCCTCCCGATGGTAGCGGAGGCGTTCGTACTGAGGGCCGAAGCGGTACCAGGTTCTCGTGCCCCGGCCCTTGCCCCGTTTCTGTTCGTAGAACTGCAGCACGCCAGCGTCTACCAGTTTGGACAGCCGCTTCGCCAGGCCGCGCTTCGTGCCGATTCCCAGGATCGGCAAGCTCCTTAGCACGTGGTCGTAGTAGAGCCAGAAGTACTCACGGAACTGCCCGCCTTCCCCGTCGCAAGGGTGCATGGCCGTCTGCATGTTCCCCGCGCCATTCCAGTGGGCCAGCCAGTCCAGAAAGACCAGGTCCGTGCAGTCCAGGCCGAGTTCACACGCCACCTTCTGGTCGTAGTTCACAACGGACCGCGTGAGTGGAACCTCACTGCTCACGAGCGCCCCTCCAGGTAGGAGTCGAGCAGGGCGAGCAGGGCCGGCCGCAGTCCCTCAGGAAGGTCGGGCCAGGAGGCCAGGACCTGGCGTAGGGCACGGGCAGTACTGCTGATTTTGTGTTCCCGCGGGGCGCCAGGGCTTTCCGCCGAAGGGGCGTCCGAAGGGGGGCCAGGACGGCGAACCAGTCGTAAGGTGGGCGTGCTTTCCGCGTTACGGCGCGCGGCTTCCGCAGACGGACCGGCGTTTTCCTGCACAGGTGGGGAGGGGAATGGTGGAGGCGGCGGGAATCGAACCCGCGTCCCGAGGCCCGTTCGTTGAAGCCTCTACGCACATAGTCAACCTACTTGGCGCTCTCGCCGGCCTGGCCTCCGATTGACGGGATGCCGGGCCGGCCAGCCCGTTGTTGCCGGGTTTGCCGGCTTCCCCGCCTGCGACCGGGCCGCGCCGGGGCGGGTACACCTGCTTTTCTGACGCCTAACGCGGGCTGGCAGGTACAACCCGCGCCGGCGTGGCTACGCTACTTACGCAGCCATTGCGAATGCCGGTGTTTGGTCGGCATGTTGCGTTGTGCCAGGTGTTTTACGAGGCCGCCTGACAACCTCGGTGCGCCACTTCAACGTAGGGAGCCTGGTCGAAGCCCTTTCGCCCCCATATCGCTATACATATTATACGGCCTCAACCGCGCCGCGTCAAGCTTGCGAACTCCCTGCGGCGGCACATCGAAGCTGATGGCTGCGCGGGCTGCCACGACGCCGTGGTGTAAAGAGTAGTGTGTAAATTGTCTGGTGGGTAGTTGGCGCTGCTTCCGCGGAGGGAGCCCGAGCGCGACCGGACCGCAAGCAGCGCCGCGCGCGAAGCTGCCACCCCATGCGGCGCGCCCCGGCGACTTGAAAAGGGGGCGGCCCTACGGTTTGTTGTAGCTTTTTCGCCCGTAGAGCTGCTTCAAACCGAAAGGAGCCGCCCCCTTTTCAAGTCCCAGGGGCGCGCCGCATGGGGTGGCAGCTTCGCGCGCGGCGCTGCTTGCGCTCCGGTCGCCCTCGGGCTCCCTCCGCGAAAGCAGCGCCAACTACCCACCA
>JAWOCH010000029.1:0-8841 GCA_046483865.1 Candidatus Brocadiia bacterium
GCACCGTGCCCCGTGGTATAGCTCTCCTGGAGTCATGCTGGAGCGCTTCCGGTCGTTGCTCGACCGGCGGCTGACCGAACATCTGCGCGCCCGCGGCGCCGAAGGCCGCGGCGGCATCGTGCGCGCACTGATGCTGGGAGAGCGCTCCGCACTCACCGGCGAACAGGCCGAACTGCTCAAGCAGTCCGGCACGCTCCACTTCCTGGCCATCAGCGGGCTGCACGTGGGCATATTCTGCGTCTTCGTGGCGTATCTGACCGCCTGGGTGGGGCTCGGTCCGCGGCTGCGTTCACTGCTGACCATCGGGCTGGTCTGGGTTTACGTGCTGCTGACCGGGGCGCACACCAGCGCCGTGCGCGCGGCGTGGATGATCTCGTTCCTGCTGGCGGCGCCGCTGCTGCAGCGGCAGCGCGACAGCCTGTCGGCCCTGATGGGCGCGGCGCTGCTGATACTGGTGGCCGCCCCCCAGCAGTTGTTCAACCCCGGCTTCCAGCTCACGTTCGTGGCTGTCTGGGCGATGGTGGTTATATACCCCCAACTGGCGGGCATCCTCTGGCCGTGGCAGGACTTCCTTGCTCGCGCCCAGGCGCCGGAGGAACGAACCGTCTGGTCCGATCTGTGGGCCTACGCGCGCAGCTACCTGGCTCTGTCGGTCAGCATCTGGCTGGCGACTGCGCCGATCCGCGCCTATCACTTCAACTGCCTAAGCTTCGTCGCGCCGTTGCTGAACCTGGTGGTCTGGCCGCTCGTTCTGCTGCTGCTCATCGTGGGCTTTGTCCTGTTGCTGGCGCTGGCGGCGGTGCCCTGGGCGGCCGGTCCGCTGGTGGGGGGGGCGCTTCTGCTTTCGGGGGACATCGAGCTGCTGCTCCGCTTCGCGCGGTATCTGCCGGGCTTCGGCGTCTATCTGCCCTCGCCGGCGCCGTGGTGGGTGCTGCTCTTCTATGCCGCGTTGACGATCTGGGCCGTGCGGGGCAGGCTCTGGCGCGGGCGCTGGGGGTTCGTGGTCCTGGTGCTCGCGCTCGGGCTCACCTACGTGTGGGACGACGCCGCCGTGCGCATGAGCCGTGCCTTCCGCATGGTCATCATGGACGTGGGCCGCGGCCAGTGCATCATGGTCCAGGTGCCCGAGGGCCAGGACATGCTGTTCGGCGCCGGCTCCTCCCGCCCCTCTGAGGCACAGACGGCGGCGGGCGTCCTGTGGGCCCGCCACGTGCGCTCGCTGGACGCCATCGTGGTCTCCCGCATGGGCATGGAGCGGTCCGGCTTCCTGCCGCTCCTGGCGCGCCGGTTCGGGGTGGGACATCTGGTATTGCCTGAAGCGCCGGAGGGGGATGGGCAGGGGGAGGCGGCGCGTCGTGCACTGGGAGGGCGGCTGGTCCATGTCCACGAGCTGAGAGACGGCCGCGCGTTGACCGGCGGGGGCCTGATCTGCGAAGCGCTGCATCCCGACCGTCGCTTTGCGCGCAACCCCGCACTATCGGACAATGACCGCTCCCTCGTGCTGCGGTGCGAATACGGGGAGCTGAGCTTCGTCCTGCCGGCCGACATCGGTGAGGCCGCCATGCGTCGGCTGACACGCGACCACCCGGACAAGCTGCGCGCAGATCTGCTGGTGATGCCCGACCACGGCGCCTACGCTGAGGGGCTGGAGGAGCTTCTCGACTCCGTCCGGCCGGCCGTGGCCGTCGTCAGCGGCCCGCGGGGCGGCGTAGCTCCGCGAACGCTCGCTGCGTTGGCCGAGCGGAGCATACCGCTCTGGATCACCGGGCGGGACGGGGCGGTCTTGCTGCGCTTCGCCGGGCGACAGGTCGAGCTTGGCGGCTATGCGTCGGGACGACGAATGCGCTTCGATCCGGACCTGAGGTGAAGAGGAGCCCAATGAGCAGCAGCCCGCGCGAACCCCTCTGGCGGAGCCGGAAGGTGCTGTTGGTGGTCACCTTCGTGGCCGCGGCGGCCGCGTTCCTCGGCCCGTTGGTCGCCTACGATCTGTGGTGGCACCTGCGCGCGGGGGAGATCATCCTGAGTGAGGGCGCCGTGCCGCAGGCGGACCCGTTCTCCTACACCGCCGCCGGGGCGCCGTGGGTGTATCACTCCTGGCTGTCCGGCGTGGTGCTGCACCTGGTGCACCGGGCGGCCGGCCTGGCGGGGATAGTGGGGCTGCGGGTGGCGTTGATCACGCTCGCGCTGATGATAGCGTGGGTGACTGCGCGGCGGCGGGGCGTGTCGGCCGCGCTGGCCTCCGTGCTGGTGCTGGTTGCATGTCTCCAGCTCCGGGTGCGGGCGTTGGCCCGGCCCTACCTGTTCTCCTTCGTGCTCTTCACTTCGTTCGCCTGGCTGCTGTGGCGCTGCTGCGGTCAGCAGGACGCTGATGACGAATCTCCCGCGTCACTTGCTGCCTACCTGTGGGGCGGGCGTGGGAGGCTTCTCGCGCTTCCCTTTCTGACCGTTCTATGGGCCAACCTGCACGCCGGCTTTCTGAGCGGCATACTGCTGCTGGGCTGCTTCGGGGTGGGGGAGATGGTGCGGCTGGGCACGGGCCGGGGTGGGCCGTACCTGCGGCGGCTGCTCCGCGAGCCCTGCGGCGCGCGGTTCCGCGCCATGTTCCTGGCCGGGGTGCTCTGCCTGGGGGCGTCGCTCGTCACGCCTCACGGCCCGGGGGCGCTGCTCTACTCTTTCCGCCTGCTCTCGGAGGTCCAACTGCTGGGCCAGATCAAGGAGTGGCAGCCCATGCCGCTGGCGGGGCACTACGCGGTTTTCTGGGGCGTGGCGGCGCTGGGCGGCGTCATCATGCTGCGTTCGCTATGGTTCGCGGCGCGGGGCGGCAGGCTGCGCGGGGAGGCGGGGGTCTACGTGACCGATCTGCTTCTGTTCGGGGGGTTTGCGTTACTGGCGATTCAGTCCCGGCGGCACCTGGCATGGGTGCTTCTGCTGACGCCGGCGCTCCTGGGCCGGCACCTGCCCGTGGAGCGCGGCGGGTCGGTGGAGCGGCCCACGCGGCGCAGGCTCTACGCGGCGGCGGTCTACGTGCTGGCGGCGGGCGTGGGCGTGTGGCCGCTGGCCCGCGCCTGGCCGCCTCGCCCGGAGCCGTCGCAGGAGGTGACGCCGGTCGGCGCGTGCGACTTCATCGAGAGCCAGCGGCTCGACTATCGCTTCTATAACACCTACGAGTGGGGCGGCTACCTGATCTACAGGTTCTGGCCCGCGATGCGCGTGTTCATTGACGGTCGGTGCCTTGTCTACGGCGACGAGCTGATCGGCCAGGCCCTGCGCGTCGAGCGGGGCGGGGAGGGCTGGCGGCAGGTGCTGGACCGGTGGGGCGTGCAGATGCTTGCCGTGCGCTATCGCAAACGGCCGGCGGACCATCTGTTCGAGGACGGCCGCTGGCGTTGCGTCTACTGGGACGACCTGGCCGTGGTCGCCCTGCGGGACGATGTGCTTGAGACCGAGCGGCCGGACTTGCCGACCTTCCAGGCCACCAATCCCGCCCTCATGGCGCGGAATCTCCGGGAGGCCGACCCCGAGCAGATGCTCCGGGAGACAGAGCATGTGCTGGCGCGCGACGGCGACTGCTGGACGGCGCTTGCGATGCGGGCGCACGCGCTCGTGCGCCTGGCCGCTCAGGGGGGAGAAGAGGCCCAGAAGCTGGCGGAGGAGGCGTTTCTGACGGCGCGACGCGCGGTCCGGCTCGAAGCGGAGCAGCCCGAGCCCTGGCAAGCGCTGGCTGAGGCGGCCGGGGCGTTGGGACGGGATGAGCTGGCTGCGGAGGCGCGCCTTCAGGCCGCCAGACGAGGGGTAGGTCCGGCGTCCCTCGGGCTTCGAAGCCTTGGCGGAGTAGGCTCGCCGGACAAGGCGCGACCAGACGCCGCGCCTACCCCGTGAGGGAGAGAGCAGCGCGGATCTCGCCCGTGGTGTAGAACGAGCCCGTGCAGACCACTACGTCCCCCGCCCGCGCCCGCGCGACCGCCTGGCGAGCCGCCTCCGGCGGTTCGGGCGCTGTCCGCAGCCCCTCTGCCGGCGCCAGGCCCGCCTGTCGCGCCGCCTCCAGCACGTCTTCGGCCGCCATCGCGCGGGGCAGTTCCGCCTGGGTGGCGACGAACTCGATGCAGCGCCCGCGCATCTGCTCGATCATCCCCCGCGCTTTCTTGCCCTCCGAGCAGCCGAACACCACCCGCACCGGCCGCCCCGGGAAGTGCACTTCCAGGGCGTCCAGCAGCGCCTGGACAGACTCCACCGTGTGCGCCGTGTCCAGTATCAGGGTCGGCGCACGGCGGACCAGCTCCATGCGCCCTTCGATCCGGAACTCGGAGATGGCCTGCGTAACCCGGGCGGCATCAAGCTCGATCTCGCCCCGGCCGGCGCACGTTTCGAGCGCCGCCACCGCCGTGGCCAGGTTGCCGAGCTGGTGCCGCCCCAGCAGCGGCGTGCGCAGGTTGCGGTAGTCACCGCTCGGCGCACGCAGGCTGAACCGCCACCCCACGGGCGCGTCCGGCCGATCCGCCGGCGCGCACAGCGGCTCGGCGTCGGCAATGCGCGCCTCCCGTCCGACTTCCCACCGGGGGCAGCCCACGCGTTCGGCCTCCGCCCGCAGCTTGTCCAGCGCGCCGGCGTAGGGCTGGGGCCCGAGCACGACGGGCACGCCCTCCTTGAAGATGCCGGCCTTCTCCCCGGCGATCTCCTCGATGGTCTCGCCCAGTTTGTCCGTGTGGTCGAAGCCTATGGCTGTCACGACGCAACAGCGGGGCTGCACGACGTTGGTCGAGTCCAGCCGTCCGCCAAGGCCCACCTCGACCACTGCCCAGTCGGCGCTCGCGCGGGCGAAGTAGTGCAGCCCCAGCGCGGTGAGCATCTCGAAGTAAGTCGGCGCGCGCACGGAAGTGGCTTCCGCGGCGCGCTTCGCCTCCACGTGCGGCTGCATCGCACGGACGCCGCGAACGAAGTCCTCCCTGGGGATCATCTCCCCGTCCACCCGCAGCCGCTCCCGATGGGTCACCAGGTGCGGAGAGGTCAGAAGACCGGTGCGCAAGCCGTGCCGGGTCAGGATGTGTGCCGCCGCCCCGCAGGTAGTGCCTTTCCCCTTGGTGCCGGCCACGTGGAGGATCCGGTAGCGCTCTTGAGGGTTGCCCAGGGCGGTCAGCAGCTCGCGGGTGCGTCCCAGGTTCAGCGTGCGGGCGCCGTACTGCCAGCGCACTGTCTTCTCGTAGTTGATGGCCGCTTCCAGGAACCCGACGGCCTCTTCGTAAGTGCTGATCAGGCGGGAGTTTCCCTTCACGGCGGCGCCTCCAGCGATTGACAGTTCGGAGCCCGGCACGTAGACTCAGCCGGGCCTGCGGCGGGGTATGCAGTGTGCCACCGCCGCCCCGCGCCGTCAAGCGAACTTCGCCCGCCTGGAGCCAGTTATGCCCATCGTCACCGACCCCGCGGAGACGCGCCGTCTGCTGGACACGTTCCGCAAGCGCCGTGTCGCATTGCCCTGTTTCTGCACCGAGAACCCGTGGACGACTGAGGCGGCCCTGGCCGCCACGGCCGCCGCCGGCGAGCGCTGCGGCCTGGCCAACCCGCCGGTGTCCATCAGCTTCTGCGGCGCCTATCCCATGCGTACCCACCTGATCAACTACTGGTTCTGCGACGCGCCGCGGCTCGGCTTCCAGGCACTGATGGCCGACCTGAAGGCACTGATGCGCGCCGACGGCCCCTACGGCCACTGCCGCGTGTTCCCCATGCTGGACCACGGCCAGCCGGAGGAGGACCGATGGCTGCTGGAGGACCAGCTCGATGGACTGGCGATGGTCATGTTCGACGCCAGCCACTGGGTGTTCGAGGAGAACGTGCGGCGCACGGCGGGCTACGTCGAGCGGTTCGGGGAACGGATCGTCGTCGAGGGGGCCGTGGCGGAGCTGAAGGAGGCAGCCAGGGCGGGGGATGCATTTCCCATGACTACGCCCGAACAGGCGCGGCGTTTCCTCGAACAGACCGGCTGCGACCTGATAGTGCCCAACGTGGGCACCGAACACCGCGCCGCCGAGACCGGACTGGCCGAGTACCATCCCGAGCGCGCCCGCCGCATATCGCAGGCGGTCGGCCCAAGGCTCGTGCTGCACGGGACGAGCTGCATGGGCGACGCCGGCCTGCGCAGCGTCCCCGGCGACGGGTTCGTCAAGGTCAACGTGTGGACCATCATCGAGAAGACCGGCGCGGAGGCCATGGTGGACTACGCCCTGCGCCAGGTGGGCAACCTGGTCGAGCAGGACTTCGCGGATGGCCTGGTGGCGGAGGGACTGCTGGCCGAGGAGGCCGTCTCGGCCGAACGCGTCGAGCGGCAGTTCGGCGGGCGCGTCGGGCCGAAGCTGAGTCACTTCCCCCTGGCAGAGCTGCGCGACCGCTGGGTCGGCCGGGTCAAGGGCGTGCTGGAGGGCTACTTCGACATGTTCGGCTATGCGCGGCTGGCCGGCGGCTGATCTATGTGCTCTCTCCGTGTGTAAGGACGCGCCGGCCACGGCCGGTAAACTTCTGCGCGTCCGCGGTGTGTTTGGAAGCGCTCGCCTAAGCCGCGCGTCTCTTCTGGCCGGGCCCGGGCATCCGGGTGGTGCCCTTCCCGCCGCCGGAGCCGGTCCCCATGACCAGCTCGAAGATACGCACCGCCATGCCCACCACGATGGCGGCCAGCATGCCGTAGAACATCAGCACGAAGCCGGCCACCGACGTGCTGACAATGGCCGCCCTCGCGGCGACGAACCAGGAGGGCGCCGTGGCCGGCAGGTCCGCCGGACCGTGCTGCACGGCGATGCTGCTGGCCAGCGCGAGCGCCGCCGCCAGCAGGCCGGCCCCCAGCAGTGCTTCCCGTATCCTCTCCAGCGAAGCCGCCGCCCCCAATGCCAGGCTGAACATCAGCCCGAACAGGACGTAGAGCCGCGGGCTGCGCCAGTCCACCTGCCTGACCTGACGCACCGCCGCCGACAGCAGCCGACCGGTGCCCATCAGGAATCCGCGCAACCCCACCGTGTCCAGGGAGGCAAGGGCGGGCGGCGTGTAGTCGAACCGGAGGGGGTCGCCGAAAGCGCCGTTCAGCACCACCATCGCCGCCGCGCAGCCAAACAACGGCGCCACGGGGGCTACTGCCTTTGCCACGCTGCTCACACCGTCGGCTGTGAAGTCAATATCGCGGGAGGAGATCTCGTAGATCGAAACGCGCGTGACTGTCGCCCCGCAGGCCAGGGCGGCCAGGCTCATGGTGAACTTGCGGATGACCATGCCCGGCGCGGCCAGCACCTGCACGAACCGGTGGGTCAGCGCCCCGGCCATCGCGTAGTGGATCATCCCGCCGAGCACCAGGCACAGCGAGAGCCAGATGAACAGCGCCACGTATTCCATCGAGCGCACCTCCGGGCAGCCGTCAGCGCACCTTCTCCGTCCACCATGATTCTGGCCCATCGGCCGGGAGCGACGCAATGCTTGCGGCTCGGAATGCCTCTGATGGGCAGGAGAGGGCTTCTGAGACGCATCCTCTCCCCGTGAAATGCATCCGCCGACGCGGCCACACGGTGCGCTTCTTCGCTTTTGCCGCCCGCCCGGATGTGCGACAATGTCCGTGCCGGTCGGTGGACGGCCGGCAGGATGGGACCTCTTGCCGAAGGAGGGCAGGTATGTACGGTTGGAAGCGCATGGTGCTCGCGACGGTGCTGGTGGGCGCGCTTGCCGGCGGAGTTCTCTCCCAGGAACAGGAGGGCGGCGGACCGTCCGGCCGCCAGGGGGGACGTGGAGGCGGCCGCGGTAACTGGCAGCAGATGATGCAGCAGCGCATGAAGGAATACATCGGTGCAAGCGACGAGCAGTGGGAGGAGATGGAGCCGCTGATCGAACGTGTGCAGGAACTCTCCACCCAGGTCCATGGCGACCGGAGCGTGCTGTTCCGCGGCATGTGGGGCGGCGGGCGTGGGCGTGGCCCCGCCGAGCAGGAAGCCGAGGAAGAGCAGAGCCCCGTCGAGAAGGCCACAGAGGCGCTCCAGCAGGTGCTGGAAGATGACGCGTCTGAGCCTGAACAGATCCAGCAGAGCCTGGACGCGCTGCGCGAGGCGCGCCAGGAGGTCGCCGGGGAGTTGCAAAAGGAGCGGGAGAAGCTGCGGGAGATGGCCGACATCCGCCAGCAGGCCCGCATGGTTCTGCTCGGATTGCTGGACTGAGCCGGCGCCGCTTTGACAGGGCCGCCGGGCAGGGATATAGTGTAGATTTTGGGGCTGTTGGTGCGCCTGCGCCCTTTCTGCCTCCTTCCACCCCCGTCTGCTGAGAGAGATGCTTCCGCCGATGAAAGAGATCGAGATAACACGGGCCATCCTGGAGACTTACTCCGAGAAGCTGCTCAGTTGCCTGGAAAGCGACGTTCTGGTTGTAGGGGCCGGCCCCGCGGGGCTGGCGGCTGCCTACTACCTGGCCCGAGCCGGCGCGCGGACCGTCGTGCTCGAGAAGCGTCTGTCCACCGGCGGCGGCACCTGGGGCGGCGGCATCGGGCAGAACATCATCGTGGTCGAGGACACCGAGATACTGGATGAGCTGGGCGTGCGCCACGCCGAGAGGGACGGCCTGTTCACGGCGGATGCCGTCGAGCTGGCAGCCGGGCTGGCTCTGCAGGCGGAGCAGGCCGGCGCCCGGATCCTGAACCTGACCGAGGCGGAAGACCTGGTGGTCAAGCAGGGCGTCGTCCGCGGCGTGGTCATCAATGCCACCGCCATACTCATGGCCGGGCTGCACGTGGATCCCGTCTGTCTGGCGGCGCGCAAAGTGGTGGATGCCACCGGCCATCCGGCGGAACTGGTGAACATGCTGCGCAGCAAGCAGGAGGACTTCCAC
>JAWOCH010000335.1:0-5000 GCA_046483865.1 Candidatus Brocadiia bacterium
GGATGTCGCCGCCCTGTATGCGGCCCTTGCCCCCCGTGGCGACCAGGCGGCCGGCTGCCACGACGTGGCAGTTGCTGACGTCGTTGTCAATGACGACGTCCCCGCCGGCTTCGATGTGTGCATTCTCGGCGAAGCGGGCGGACACATCGCCTCCGGCTCGCAGGCGCCCCTCCTCCCCCATCACGATGCCCCCGCCGACGCTCACGTCTCCGCCGACCTCGATGGTTGCCTCCTCGATTGCGCCACCCACTTCGAGGTCGCCTTTGCAGGTGACGGTGAAGCCGCTGCGGACGGTGCCTCCTACTTCCAGCGAGCCGCCCTCCATGCGCACGTTGCCGGTGGAGAAGTCAACGTCGCCGGGGATCTGGAAGGTCTGTGTGACCGAAAGGGTCTCGCCGTCGAGCACCACCACCCCGCCGATTTCGGCGTGGAGTTCGAGGCCGTCCTCCGAGACGATCACGTTTGCCCCGGGGCGGACGGGCGCCGGTGCGCCGTCGCCGGCGGGCAGGACGTTACCGCGCACGTCCCGGCCGGGCGTTCCCTCCTCCGGCGGCGTGATGCGGCCGATCGCGTCCCCCTCGCCGACCGACGGTGCGACGTTGCGCTCGTAGAAGTCAACGCTGCCGTCGGCCTTCTCGGCGCCCACGGAGCTGTCCAGTGCCAGGGCGGACTCGAAGCATCCGTCCGCACCGTCGCGGGGCGGCGTGCCCGTGGCCAGCACGATGCCCCCGACATCTTCCCCCTTCTGCGCGCGCTGCAGCAGGTCGGCCAGCGCTTCGGGATCGGGCTCCACCTGGACGCCGGCTGCCTGAAGCTGCTCGCGGACGGTCTCCTCGCTCAGCGGGCGCCCGTCCCCGATGGGCTCGGACAGCTCGGTGACCGTGGCCGCCAGGGCGTCGTCGGAGATACGCACCGAGAGGCGGGCATCGGCTCTGGTGACGATGACCAGGTAGGTGCCCTCGCGGGCCTCGCGCAGTTCGATGTTCTCCGGATCCACCTCCAGGCGCTCGGCAGCCTTCCGGAGGGCCTCGGTCTCGTCGCCGGCGCGGACGTGTGCCCTGTCTCTGCGCATGTTGTGGGGAGCGATGCTCGCCTGCACTGAGCAATGTAGCCGTGCAGCGAAGTCCCCCTCGGCTCCGCACGGTGCGCGCGCTTCAGAACAAAGTCATGTGGGTCTACTCCTCGCCGCAGTATAGTGAATGGGCCTCCCCGATGTGAAACGCCGGGGCTACCGATTAGTGTGCGGCTGGCCGCTGGCCGCACAGCAGGTGGGCGTGGCAAGCCCCGCCCACGCGAGAGCGGTGGCAAGCCACCGCACTCCAGAAGCCTGTACGTGCGGCGGCAGAGGTCTCTGGAGTGCGGCGCCTTGGCGCCGCTTTGTTGTTCGGCGGCTTGCCGCCGGCCGTTACCGAGAAGCTGGAGACGGCGCATCCTCCGAGAAGCCATTGCGACTGAGAACTGACGGCTCAGGTCGCTTCAGGGGATAACTGAACGGTTCTGCGGGGAAGACCAGGGGCATCCAACTGTCTGAGTGAAACGATCCGAACTGCCAGCTTCACGGCCCCAGCCAAGTCTCGGCGGCTTCTGAATGACCGGGCGGGAAAGACCGCTGTCGTGTAGTTTGCCGCTGCGGGGCGCAGGGTCTATGATGACAGTTTCGGGAGTGCGGTCCTGAGCCCCTATCCGGTCCGGTGCAATGTCCCCGCAACGGCTGAAGATCATCGCGTGCGGCGTGTTCGAGGATGAGCTGCGCGCCATCGCCGCGCGGAGCGCGAATGAGCTTGACGTGGAGCTGCTGGACGCCGGCCTGCACGCCGCACCGGACCGGCTGCGCCTGGAGGCACAGGAGGCCATTGACCGGGCGTCGCAGGACGGCTTCGACGCCGTCTGCCTGGCTTACGGGCTCTGCGGGCGGGGCACGGCCGGCCTGGTGGCGCGCGACGTGCCGGTGGTCATCCCGCGTGCGCACGACTGCATCTCGCTGCTGCTGGGCAGCCCGAAGGCCTACCGGCGGGAGTTCGCCCGTCACCCGGGGACATTCTACTTCACCACCGGGTGGTTCAAGCACAAGGCGCACCCCGACCAGGCCCGCATCAGGTCGGCCGGCGGCTTCGATCCGCAGACCCATCCGCACTTCGGAGAGTTCGCCGAGCAATACGGGACAGAGAATGCCCGCTACATCGTCCGCTTCCTGGAGAGCTGGAGGCGCAACTACACCCGCGCCGCCCTGGTAGACCACGGCTATGCCACGGCCGAGCACGAGAAGGTCACCCGGGCCGTTGCCGACGCCGCCGGATGGCGATACGAGAGGCTGGAGGGCAGCCTGGCGTTCATCGAGGACATGGCCGCCGGCCGGTGGGACGAGGAGCTGTTCCTGGTGCTGCCGCCGGGCCACATGGCCGTGACCACCAACGACGAGCGTGTGCTGGCGGCCGTGCCCGCCCCGGAGGGGGGCGCCGTGGGCGTGACCGGTCCGGCAGCCGTCGAGACGGGCAGCTTCACCTGCGCAGCCGAGCCCGAGCCGGAAGGGCAGGATGCCCACGAGGTGGGCCTTGGCATAGACGCCGGCGGCACCTACACCGACGCCGTCCTGTTCGAGTTCTCCACCGGGGCGGTGCTCGACAAGGCAAAGGCGCCCACGACTCACCACGACCTGCTGTTGGGCATCACGGAGGCGCTGGACGCTCTGAACCCGGCGCTGTTCGGGCGCGTGGACTGCGTATCGCTGTCCAGCACGCTGGCCACGAACGCCGTCGTCGAAGGACGGGGCAGGGCGGTGGGGCTGTTGGTGATGCCCTATCACGAGGAGCTGGCGGATGCCGTGCGCACGCCGCTGGTGCGGCGCCTGAGCGCCCGCATGACCATCGAGGGTATCCCGCAGTCGCCCGTCGAGCCGCCCGAGGTGGTGAAGGCTGCAGAGGAACTGGTGGCGGAGGGCGCGCAGGCGTTCGCCGTCAGCGGCTACGGCGCCGTGCGCAACCCGCTGCACGAGCTGGAAGTGCGCCGTCTGCTGGAGGAACACCTGGGTATGTCCGCCGTCTGCGGCCACGAGCTGAGCGGCGAGCTGGACTTCGTCTCTCGCGCTCACACGGCCGTGCTCAACGCACGCCTGGTGCCCATCGTAGAGGAACTGCTGGACGCCGTCGAGCGAGCGCTGGCGGAGCGTGGGCTGCAGGCGCCGCTGTTCGTCGTGCGCGGGGACGGTTCGGTCATGCAGCGCCGGGCCGCCCGGCGGCGCGCCGTGGATACCGTGCTGAGCGGTCCGGCCGCGAGTGGCGTCGGCGGGCTGCACCTGACGGACGCCGCCGAAGCGCTGGTGGTGGACATGGGCGGGACCACCACGGACGTGGCGGCCGTGGCCGACGGAAGGCTGGCCCTGAGCGAGACGGGCGCCGAAGTCGGCGGCTGGCGCACCTGCGTGGCAGCGGCCGATGTGCTGACGGTCGGCCTGGGCGGCGACAGCGCCGTGCGGGCGGACGGAGCGGAGCTGACGATCGGTCCCCGGCGGGTGCTGCCTCTGTGCATGATGGCCGAGCGCTATCCCGGCGTGCTCGGGATGCTGGAGAAGGCCGACGCCGGCGCGCCGGAGTTTCTCCTGCTGTCCGGACGGCCGGCGGACGGCACGCTTGCAGGCCAGGAGAGGCGGATGGCGGAGTTGCTCAGCGACGGTCCGATGACACGCGAGGCGCTGTGCGACGCCTGCGGGGCGGCGGCGCCGGAACTTCTGCGCGTGGGTCGCCTGGAGGCGGTCGGCCTCCTGCAACGGGCCTCGGTCACACCGACGGACGCCCTGCACGTGCTGGGGGTGTTCACGGAGCACGACGCGGAAGCTGCCGGGCTGGCTCTGGCTGCGCTGGGACGGGCGCTGGACCTGACGGCGGAGGAGGCGGCCAGGCGGGTGCGGCGGGCAGTCGAGCGCCGCCTGGCGCTGATGCTGATGCGGCGGGAGTTGACGGCCGAGCACGGAGTGGATGTTGAGCCGGAGCGCGCGCTGCCGCTGCTGGAACGGGCACTGGAGGACGGAGCGGGTCGCTCGTTCGAGCTTGCCTGGCGGCAGAATCGCCCCGTCGTGGGCATCGGCGCACCGGTTGCTGCATACCTGCCCGGAGCCTGCGCCATGCTCGGGGCCGAGCCCACGGTGCCGCCGAACGCTGAGGTGGCCGGGGCCGTTGGAGCGGCAGCCACGCAGGTGCGCGTGCGAGTCAGAGCGCGCGTGCGGACGGACTCGATGGGGCATTACGTGGTGTACTGCCCAACGGGCGTGCAGCGCTTCGGCCGGTTGCCCCAGGCCGTCGAGGCGGCACGGCGGGAGGTCGTGTGCGCGGCGCGGCGGCGGGCGGAGCGGTTCGGCACACGGCGGCGCGAAGTGGAGGTGCGGGTGACGCGAAGGACCGGACGCCTGGCCGACGGCAGCGCGCAGCTCATCGAGATCCACGTGGAGGCACTGGTGGAAGGGCGCCCGAAAACGTGGCGGGCGCGGACACTGTGTGACTGAGTCGGTCACACTTCGCTGGGGCGTTGCGCTTTGGCGGCGGCGGTTGACGGCGGCGCAACGACGGGTAGAATAGAGAGTGCCGCGACGGCCCCATCGTCCAGCGGATTAGGACACCGGACTTTCGATCCGGCAACCGGGGTTCGACTCCCCGTGGGGTCACCATCTTCCCGCCGGCCCGGGCCTGCACGGTCCGGGCCGCTTCCATGTACGTGCGCCGGACGGCGTGCCATACTGGGAGTCCGGGCTGTCTCGGCGGGGACCGCCTGCCGGTGCCCCTGCGACGGCCCGCACGCGCGCACAGGCCGGCTGGTCCCGGCCGGTTGCTCCCCGCCCCGCTCGGCGCGCCACAATGGCAGACGGGGCAAAAGAAAAGGGGAACGCGCCGCTCAACGCGTTCCCCGTGTGGGAGGATGTTAACGTCCCCTGTGAGAGGATGTTAACAGGCCTCTCGGCCACTCGGTTGGCCCTGTGTGGTCAGAACATCTCCTTCAGCTCCACGTCCTCC
>JAWOCH010000367.1:0-6029 GCA_046483865.1 Candidatus Brocadiia bacterium
TGAACCGGGGCACGAGGACCTCTTCCCCCTCGCCGCTCAGCACGAAGGTGTCGGTCGCCTCTGCTGTGCGCAGGTTCTCGGTGTAGAGGGGGCCGTCGGTGTCGAGCAGCTCGGCGTGGCGCAGCCGGATCTCCGTGCCTTTCGGCGCCCTGACCTGCAGGCGGCAGACTCCGACCATGTTCTGTCCGAAGTCGAACACGTAAGCGCCCTGCCCCTGTCGGCGCACCTCCACCGGGCGCAGCTCCTGGGTCACGCGGATGGGCGGATCCTGCTGGGCGGCCAGTGCGGCCTCGGGCGCCTGGAAGGTGCGCGCGGTGCGCCAGTCCTCCGCCGGGAAGCCGGCCTGGTCCCAGCCGGGCATGCGGCGCCGCGCGTCGTAGTGCTCGCCGGGGTAGATGCCGCTCCGGGCCACCGGCCCGTCCGAGCAGCGCCACGCGCCGTCGGTCACGAAGCGTTCCGTCCGCCCGTCGGCGTAGTGCAGCTCAAGCTGCGCCAGCAGACGCGGGGGGCGGGGGCCGAACGCCTCCCCCTCCTCGGCCCAGCCGATCCGGCCGCAGTACCATCCTTCGCCCAGCAGCGCGCCGAGTGCGTTCGGCCCGACGCGGAGCTGCTCCGTAACGTCATACGTCTGATACATCACGCGCGCCCGGTAGTCCGTCCAGCCCGGCGTCAGGACCTGGTCGCCCACCTTCTGCCCGTTCAGGCGCAGCTCGTAGACGCCCAGTGCGGTGGCGTAGAGCCTGGCCCACGCGACGCCGCTCTGCGCCGTGAACTCGCCGCGCAGGTAGGTCACCGCCTCCGGCTCGGCCTCTCCCGGCGCCCCGATCCACTGCGCCGCCCAATCGCCCGGCTCCAGCAGGCCCATCTCCCAGCGGGCGGGCTTGCTCCACGGTCCGGCGACGTCCTCGGCGTCGTAGGTGCGCACTTTCCACCAACAGCGCCGGCGGGATCCGAGCGGCCGGCCGCCGTAGACCACGTTGAAGTTCCGGTCCGAGGGCACCTTGCCGCTGTCCCACAGGTCGCCCTCGTCAGCGTTCAGGGCCTCCGGGGAGCCGGCCACCAGGATGTGGTATGCCGTCTGCACGGCCCCGCGCCGTCCGTCGGCCACCCACCAGGACAGGCGGGGCCTGATCTCCTCGATGCCGAGCGGGTTCTCCCGGTATTCACAGCGCAGCCTCTGTGGCGCGCTCACCGCCTCCACGCCAGCCATGTCGCATCCTCCCTCGCGGGTGTGTTTGCTGCCTCAGCGCAATCATACAGCGCGGCGCCGCCGGCGCCAACCGCGCGGCGTGCGGCTCAGCCGTTCTCCTCGCCGGGCAGTTCCAGTTGGTCGCGCGCCGTGACGGTCTGGTCATGGGACCGGCCCAGCTTATCGTACATCCCCCGCCGCGTCTTCTTGTCCCTCTCCTGGGTTTCCAGGGCCACCGTGGCCACCTGGCGGACCTTCTCGGGAGGCACGACGACCACGCCGTCCCCGTCCGCCACCACCAGGTCCCCCGGCCGCACGCAGACGCCGCCCACGGTCACCGGCCGGCCGGTGCTCTCCAGCTCCAGCCGCCCCGGCCGGATGCCGCGCGAGACGCCCCGGCTGTAGACCGGCACGCGCTGCACGCACAGCTCGTCCGTGTCCCGCGCGCCGCCGTTGGTCACCACGCCGCGCGCGCCCGCCTCAATCCAGCTCAGCGAGTTGTTCGACCCGATGAAGCCGCACTCGCCCACGCCGCGCCCGTCAATGACGACCACGTCGCCCGGCTGGATCTCGGCCGTGATCGGCCCGCCGGCCAGCTCCCCCTACCACTGCCCCATCCAGCGGTAGAACTCCTCCCGCTCGGCCCACTCCGGCCGCGGGCGCCGCGTGGGCACGAACCGCACCGTGTGGGCGAAGCCGTAGATGCGATGCGCGAACCCCTCCAGGTCCTTCCACAACGGGCGGATGGCCCTGTCCAACACGCACAGGTCGGCCAACCCGGCCGCGTCCAGCCCGTCGTTCACGTCCGTCACGCGCAGTCCGTCGTAAAGCGCCAGGATCTCGCTACGCTCCTGCTGGTCCGTCATGGCGGCACCTCCGCGCCGTGGGCATTGGAAACCGCCCGCAGTATGGCGCCTCGACACGCCGGATGCAACACAGCCGCCCGGTTCCTGGAGGCACGCGCGTCCGCCGCCCGGTCGTGGTCCGTCCCTGGAGGGACGCGCTTCTGCGCGTCCGCTGCCCCACCTGAGACGGGGCCACATCCCCTCCTCAGCGCTTCCTGTTGAAACCACAGGCCACGACGTGTAGCATACACGTGTAGCGTGCAATGTCAAGCGCGCACGGGCCGGCATCGGTCGCTCTCCCGTCGCTGTCGTCAGTTGTGCAGGCTGGGGGCCATCGCGTCCGTTCACTGCCAACCTGCAGGGCGCGCGTAAAGGGGTTGCAAGCACGGCCGGGAGCACTATAATGCTGTTGAGTAACCGCTCAAGGAATCCTGCTATGGGCTCACTGCCGCAGCCGGGCGTCTCCTCCGTACTCGACCAGGCGGACTTCTACCGCCTGGATGCCAACCGGAGGCTGGACGCCGGAACGCAGGCCGAACTCGGTCAGTTCCTGACATCCCCTTCCGTGGCCCACCTGATGGCCTCCATGTTCGCTCTCGGCAGCGAAAGCATTCGGTTCCTGGATCCGGGGGCGGGAACTGGTGTGCTGACAGCCGCGCTGATCGAGGATTTGTGCGGCCGGGCCAATCCGCCCGATGCGATAGAGGCGGTGGGCTACGAACTGGACGATATGCTGGCCGCCTATCTGGAAGAGACGTACTCCTTGTGCCAGGACTACTGCACGGGGCGGGATGTGGAGTTCCATGGCGAAGTGCGGCAGCGCGATTTCATCGAGGACCTGGCGCATACTGCGCAAGGGGGCCTGCTCAGGGAGGAGCGGCCCTTTGACGCCGTCATCATGAACCCGCCCTACGGCAAGCTTCCGGCGGACTCCAGCCACCGGAGATTGGTGGAACAGGCGGGCGTCCGGGTGCCGAACCAGTATGCTGCCTTTGTTGCCGTAGCGGTCATGCTTCTCAGGCCGGAGGGGGAGTTGGTTGCGATAATCCCACGTAGCTTCTGCAACGGTCGCTACTTCCGGGATTTCCGCAGGTATCTGCTGCGCCGTCTCGGCCTTCGCCGGATCCACGTGTTCGAGTCGAGAGAGGCGGCCTTCAACGAGGCCGATGTCTTGCAGGAAAACGTGATCCTTAGCGGGCTGAGGTCCAGAAAGAGCCCCAGCGCGGTGACCATCACTTCATCGTTCGGGCCGCGAGACAAGTGCATCAAGCGCCGGATCGTCAACTATGGCCAGGTCGTAGACCCCGAGGATCCCGAAGCCTTCGTCCACCTGATCACCGACGCTTTCGGGGACAGCGTTACCCGACGCGTGGGACGGCTGCGTGCGAAGCTCGCAGACCTGGGAATCAGCGTCAGCACGGGGCCTGTCGTGGACTTCAGACACAGGGAGCAGCTCCAGCAGCGGCCGGGGCACGGCACGGTCCCGCTGATCTACCCCTGCCATCTCACTGGGGGCCGGGTCGGATGGCCCGGGATGAATCAGAAGAAGCCCAACGCTTTCCGGCCGAGTGGCACCGACGACAAGGCCCTCGTGCCGGAGGGCCGATACGTGCTCGTGAAGCGTTTCAGTTCCAAAGAGGAGCGCCGCAGGATCGTCGCCGCCGTCTACGAGCCAGGAGAGGTGGCAAGAGGCCCCGTTGCCTTCGAAAACCACCTGAACTACTTCCACAAAACCGGCAGCGGTCTGAGCCTCGAGGTGGCCTGGGGGCTGGCGACCTACTTGAACAGCACACTCACAGATCAGTACTTCCGTCTCTTCAGCGGCCACACCCAGGTGAACGCCACCGACTTGCGGCGGCTCCCGTACCCCACCCTTGCCCAGCTCAGCGAACTCGGACGGCGCGTTGGGCAGGCTTCCAGCGACCAGCAACAGATAGACGATCTACTCATGGAGGCAATTCCGGAAATGGCAGGTGACGGCAGCGAGCTGGATCCGGTGCAGGGGACGAGGAAAAAGGAAGAAGCACAGGACATCCTCAGACAGCTTGGACTGCCGCCCGCACAGCAGAACGAGCGCTCCGCCCTGACCTTGCTGGCGCTTCTGGACATCCGGCCTGACGCCGACTGGCAGGATGCGACCGATCCGTTGCGCGGGATTACTGAGATGATGGACTGGTTCGCTGAGCACTACGGCGTGCAGTACGCGCCGAACACCAGGGAAACAGTGCGTCGTCAGACGGTCCACCAGTTCGTGCAAGCAGGCATTGCTCAGAAGAACCCGGACGAGCCCGGCCGCCCAACGCATAGTCCGCACCCCGTCTACCAGGTGACCCCTCAGGTGCTCGAGGCCGTCAGGTACTACAAGACCTCGCTGTGGGGGTCACAACTGGACGCAGTACGCGAGCAATCCACGAAACTACGGCACAGACACCAGGCCGACAGAGAGATGCAAAAGGTGCCGGTGCACTTCGACGGCAAGAAGCTGGTGCTCTCACCCGGTCATCACAGCAGGCTCATCCGGTCGGTGGTCGAGGATTTCTGCCCGCGGTTCGTCCCCGGCGGTCAGGTCCTCTACATAGACGAAAGAGGGGCAGCCGAGGGGTATGTGGACGAGAAGCGCTTGCAGGAGATTGGCGTTCGCCCTGAATCCGGGGGGCGGATGCCGGATGTTGCGGTCTACGATCCAGAGCGGGTCTGGCTTGTCCTCGTTGAGGCCGTCACCAGCCACGGCCCGGTGAATCCCACCCGGCGCCAGCAGTTGTACGCCCTCTTTGCCGATGCTGAAGCGGAACTCGTCTACGTGACAGCCTTTCCGACCCGGCAGACGATGACCCGTTACCTTTCGGATATCTCCTGGGAGACCGAAGTCTGGGTGGCTGATGCCCCGAACCACATGATCCACTTCAACGGCGAACGGTTCCTGGGCCCTTACTGAACGGCCGCTTCGCTGAGAGTTGTGCCGGCTGTCGCGTCCGTTGGTGGATTCGGTATCCCGAGGGGTCACGACGGCTCAGCACGCTTTGACAGGGCGGCGGGGCGGTGGTATAAACCGTCCAGTTACCGATCCCCCCTCGATGTGCCAGTCCCACAGGCAGCGCGCGAGAAGGCGGGCGCCTGGGGAGGAGAGTATGGAACGTGAGCAACTGCAAAGGGAACTGAAGCGGCGCCTGCAGGAAGCCTTCGGCGACCGCCTGCGCGGCGTGATCCTGTACGGTTCGGAGGCGCGAGGCGAACCGGGGCAGGAGAGCGACATTGACGTGATGGTGCTCCTGCAGGGCCCGCTCAACGTGTGGCAGGACATCAAGACGGGGGTAGAGGCGACCTATGACCTGACGCTGGAGCTTGGACGGCCGGTGCATCCGGACCCGGTGGATGCGGAGGAGTACCGGAAAGGGGAGTTCGCGCTCTACCGCAACGTTAAGCGGGAAGGGATCGTCCTGTGAGCCACGAGGCGGCGGATCTGTGGGCGAGAGCCCTCGAGGCGCTCAGCGTAGCGCACAGGGAGGCGACGCTGAGTCCCGATGCGTCGGCCTCTCGTGCTTACTACGCGGCCTTTCACGCCGTATCCGCTCTGTTTGCCGCAAGGGGCAGGAGCTTCGGGCGGCACTCCGCGGTAGAGGCGGCCGTCCATCGCGATCTTGTCCGGACGGGGGCGCTGAGCAAGGAGTCAGGCGCAGCGTACAGCGCACTGCTGAGGCTCCGCGAGGTGGCCGACTACGGGGGTGGGCGCCACGTGACGGCAGAGCAGGCACTGGAGGCGGTCACCGACGCGCGGGAGGTCCTTGCCGAGGTCAGTGAGCTGAACCCGCACCAGTTCGAGATGCCGGAGTCGCCCCCTGGGGCCTGACGGCGCCTCACGCTTTGACAGGCTGACCCGGCGGTGGTATAAACCCTCCAGCTACCGATCCCCCCTCGATGTGCCAGTCCCGTCGGCCTCGCGGGGGGACACCACTTACCTGAAGAAGCCTCACAGGACAGAACATGAGCGATTCGCA
>JAWOCH010000005.1:0-5909 GCA_046483865.1 Candidatus Brocadiia bacterium
GCGCCAGCAGCGCCGCACACGCGATCAACAGCGTCCTGGTTTTGCCTGTTAACATGACTCCCCTGCCCTCCTGGAGCTGAAGTGAATGTTCTGCTACGGATGGCGCGTCCGAGGCCGGGCCGGGCGTGACCCGGCATCCCCGCCTCTCTGCTTTCGGCCCAACTCGGATTATACGTGCCGGTGCGGCGGTCCGTCAAGACTGAACGCACGCCGCCCGGGCACTCCGGGAAGTCTTTGCGCGCGGGCCGGAGATGCAGTAGCATTGCGCGCATGACTACCGAAGGGGCCCAGGCAGAGCCCGGCGGGAACCGCGACGCGGAGCACCTGCGGCTGCTGTCCGTCTTCCATTACGTGGGGGCGGCGATGGCCGGCCTGTTCGGCTGCTTCCCTCTGCTGCACCTGGCACTCGGCGTGCTCGTGCTGACGGGGGCCTTCGACGGCAGCGGGGACGCGCCGCCGCGGGCGGTGGGGCTCATCTTCGTAGTCTTCGCCCTCGTGTTCATGGCCATGGCCTGGGGACTGGCCGTGCTGCTCATCCTGAACGGCCGCTTCCTGGCCCGACGGCGCCACCACACCTTCTGCGTGGTCGTGGCGGGGCTGACGTGCTTGTTCGTCCCATTCGGCACAGTCCTCGGCGTCTTCACCATTGTGGTCCTCATGCGACCCTCCGTGCAGGAGATGTTCCGGCCACGTGCAGGGGGGCTGCAACCGGGCGGGGGAGGCTGACAGATGCGCGTCTACCAAAGCAAGCAGCGCGGCAAGTACGTTAAGTACGCCTTCGGCATTGTGTTCCTCTTCGTCGTCGTGTTCGCTTCGTTCAAGCTGATCATCGGAGGTCCGTATCGCCAGGGCGTCCGGCTGTTCGAGAAGGGCGACTACACGGCCGCCGAAGACAAGTTCGAGGCGGCGCTCGGCAGCGACAGCCGCAGGGGCGACAGCCTGGTCTATCTGGCCCGCATCAAGGGGATCAAGGACGACCCGGAAGCGGGCGTCAAGCTGTGCGACCAGGCCGCGGCCCTGGATGAGACCGATCCGCTGCCCCTCTACTACAAGGCTATCCTGCTGCAACTGGCCGGCCGTGTCTCGGAGTCGGAGCGGGTCATTGACAAGCTGGCCAAACTGCCGCAGATGGGCGTGGCCATGGCCGTCGGCGAGCTGGGCGGGTTCCACCAGGACGGTGTCCTCACGCCGCCCGAGATAGCCCACCGCCAGCGTCTGCTGAAGGGGAAGAAGGACCGGGAGGCCGAGGCCAGGAAGGCCGGTCAGGCGCTGAAGGTCCTCCAGCGGGCGAAGGAGGGCGGCGGCGACGCGCCGCAGCCCTGATCAGTTAGAAGCGGACCTCAACTCCGCCGGTAGCGGACGGTGACACAGCCCCCCGCCGGACCGTCCAGCACGAAGTCCGCGTAGGCGCTCTGCTCGATCTGTACATTCTCGAACTGGACCGCCTGCCCGTCGCAGAGCACCTCCTCCGCCTTCGCGCCCTCGGGCAGGAGCACGTGGCCCCGGAAGCACTCCCCGCTGCCCGTCAGCTCCAGCCGTATGGTCTGCTCCCCCGGATCATGGCTGTATCGGTAGGCGACGTAGCCGTCGCTCGGCCCGTAGCGCACGACGGCCTCCGCCTCGTCCTCGGCCATGGCCGGCCAGCGGGGGGCCACCGTGCAGTCCTCGAACAGCTTGCGGTTGTCGGTCACGCCGATCAGGCCCTGGACGGCCGTGCGGTAGACGGACGCCGTCGCCCAGTGGTCGGGGATGCCGTGGCTGATCCAGCCCCACTCGAACTGCACGGGCCCGCCTGACAACGTCACGCCCAGCACGGTCGCCGCGCCGCTGCCGGCTGCGCGGAAGGTGATCGAGCGGATCTCCCGGTCGGGGTGGGGGTTCTGCCAGCCGAAGCAACCCACCTGCACGCCCACCCCCTGCGCGTCGGTGCCCATCCAGGCGCGCCGCCAGTTCCCGCCGCCCTCGAACTGCCACCAGCCCACTATCTGGTCCCCATCTCGGACCTCCACCGACGCCGTCGAGCCGTCCTCGTATGTCAGCTCGTAGACGGCCACCGGTTCGCCCCGCGTTCCCCCGGCCGAGCAGTGCAGAAAGTACAGGCTGCCCGCCCGCGCGCCGATTCCCTCCACGGTGACCTCGTCCGGGAAGCTGATGCCGTGGGCCTGCCCGACGATGGCCGCCGCCCGGCCGGCGTTCTGCTCCGGCTCCACCAGATCGAACGGCACGGCGCACATCCGCTCCGCGTCCGTTGGGAACGCGCTCAGATCGCACGGCGTCTCCCCGCTCAGCGGCGCGTTGGCCGCCTCGCGCAGGTCGGCCGTCTCGTAGCTGCACTCCACCCAATCCGGCTGCCGGGGCGTCGGGTGATAGGTGGCGTGCAGGTGCGCGTGTTCCTCGTGCAGCTCGGCCACCCGGCGCAGGATGTCCGCGCCGTACGCCTCGTGTCCGTGCTGGAAGGCCGCCAGCGCCAGCTCCCCGGCCACGATCGGCGTGATGCCGCCGTTCATGTAATCCCCGGGCTGCAGGTTGTTCCACGTCTGCGGATAGGGCGGGTCAATGGTGTACCACTCGGCCAGGTGCTCCGGGTTGTCCTCGCGCCGGGCCATGTACTCCCGCACGATGCTGACGGCCTGTTCGTGGTCGGCCAGGCCGCGGTTCACGTCGTGGGCGTTGGAGAAGGAGAGCTGCTCGGACTCGTCCACGCCCAGGTCGCGCGGCAGCGGGTCCAGGTCCACGTGATGCGTGTAGAACCGCCCGTTCCAGCACAGCTCGTTGGCGTCGCGCTTCAGTTCGTCGGCGCGCGCGTTCCATTCCGCCGCCTCGTCGTCGTGGCCCAGGTGGGCGTTCATCTTCGCCAGTTGCCGGCAGGCCTGATAGACGCCCGAGTTGTCGCCGTGCAGCACGCCCATCGGCGTGTCTTCGTCAACCCACATGAAATCCCACTGGCCGAAGCGGTTCGTGTTGCCGCGGGGGTGGGCCTCCGCCACGCAGCGGTGCTGGAAGTCCCAGGTGTCAATGGTGAACCCGCGCTTGACCACGCCGTGCTCGGCGTCCCAGCGCAGGGGATCGTTCATCGAGTAGTTGATGGCCTTCTCCAGGCCGGGCAGTGCGCGGGCCATCCAGGCGTCGTCGCCGCTGGCCTGCCACGCCTCGTAGTACTCCTGCACCAGCAGGTACTCCACGTCCGCCTCCACCGGCACGCGTCCGAAGTACCACCGCAGGTCGTCCGTCTTACCGGTCCAGTCGTCGCCCCACTGGTTGTGGCGCAGGTAGGTGTCCACCTTCCGGCCGGTGTGTGGGTCAACGTGACCGCCCCGGTTGATGAAGTCGTAGATCATCCCGCTGGGGCGCTGCATGTCCAGGAACATCTCGGCGCAGGAGCGGGCCTCGGAGTCCCAGTAGCGTGCCGCCTGGTAGACGTAGGCATCGTCGCGTATCCAGCCGACCAGTATGCGCACGTTGCGGCCGTTCACGAACGCGTGCCAGGGCCGGCGGGAGATCTCCGCCTGCATCCATGTGAAGTAGCGCTCGTAGTATCCGCTTCCGGTGCGCAGCGAGGTGGCGGCGTCCGCGCGGAAGGAGCCCTCCGCCACCACGTCGCCGGCGGCGTCCACAACGCGCACCCCGTGGGTGCCCAGCGCGCCGCGCACAAGGAAACTGCACTGTCCGTCCTCGATGGCCTTCTCGACGTAGGTCTTTCCTTGCCCGTCCGTTACGACGCACCGGTCGCCCTCCGCCGTGACGGTAACCCGCTCCAGCGGCGCCGCCGCAGAGGTCTCCGTGTTCTGCTTCGTGATCTGCATCGCACACTCCTGTGGAAACTGAACCAGCCGCGGCAGACAATCCTAACGCCTACAATCGGGAGCACAAGTGCGGGGCAGGCGGGGAGGACGGCGAGGGAGCTGCCGCTGGGGGTGCGGGCGGTCAGTTCGTTCACCGAGTTATGCGTCCTGGTCTCGGTTGAGCTGTCTATGGTTGTGTCGTCCCAGTTGTGCTTCGCATGGGTTCGCACCCTCGCTTCGCTCAGGGCTGCGGGGCTACGCCCTCGCCGACCTCCGCCTCGCCGACTCCGGTTGCCCAGGGGGTCTAAGGTCCACGTCTGGCTGCGCGTGGGTGATGCGATATCGTCCTTGTTGGCGTTGAGCTGGCCGCGCTCGAAGCTGGTCAGGCGGTAGACGCCGTCGTAGTCGTAGAGTTCGCTTTCGGTCGCGTCCTCCAGATCCTCCTGGTAGAGCTTGTTGCCCACCCGGTCGTAGTCGTGGCTCCACCCGGCCAGCAGCGTGCCGCCCGAGTCCTTCCAGCGGTGGTTCTTGATTCGGCCGAAGGTGTCGTATCCGTAGCCGGACAGGTTGGCGCCGGAGTCGTTCAGATGCGTCAGGTAGGCGCCGCTGTGGTATTCACGCTTCTCCAGGAGCTGTCCCTTCCAGGTGTCGGTGACCAGGTCGTTCGTGCCGTCGTTGACCACCGTGCGCCGTCCGAGGGCGTCGTAGCTGTAGGTCAGCGTCTGTGCGCTGGGGTAGTCCATGGTCTTCAGTCGCCCGGACAGGTCGTAGGTGTAGGTTACCTTCCTGTCGGTCATTGTACCGTATTCCTGCGGCTGCGGTTCTGAGCGCCAAGGGAGGACCACCCGTAAAGCACCAGCAGAGCAATGCCAGATACCTGTGCGACTACTGTATGACTCCAGAACCAACTCCCGCCCTCAATGTAGGTGCCTATGGCGTAGGTGATCCTCATAACGTTGAAAAGCGCAATCAGAGCTACTGCAATGGCCACATCGGCAACGTTCCGGGCCACGCTCCTGTCGTTCCTATACGGATACAGCACCATCACTCCCAAACAGACGCCCAGGAACGTACATTCCGGCGTGATCCAGAAACCGTCCTCGTGGCCCGGTAGCAGGATCCTTGCGCCCTCCACAACTGGACTAATCCCATAGCAGTACCTGAGACTCCTGGCGACACATCGTGCAAGCAGAGCGCGGGTTGATCCCAGTGGGGCAGCGTACGGGACAGCTATCGCCCCCACCACAGCCATAATGCGCCAAACACGCACGGAAGTGTGCACCGCTCCTGCCCCCGCGTGCGTATGGGTCAGTGCGCACAGGTGCTGCGCGGTACGCCGACGAAGTTCCGCCAACACCGGCCGGGAGGCCGGTCTCAGCCTGGTGGCACCGGCCCGGCGTATTCTTCGCCGAACTCCTCGAACAGGGATATCAATCTGCTGAGGGCCTCTTGGCTGACAGGGCCTGGAGTTCCACTGCTATCCAACACCGCGTACACCGGAATCCATCCCGTTTCTTGCTCTCGTGGCGCCCCGTTGTACAACAAAACCAACCGGCATGCTGGCCGGACTGCCCCACGGCGCGTCCTATCGAAGTCCAGAGGGTTATTCTCCCCTAGCCAATCGCTCACCGCCGTCAGCCCGGTACTGCTCCGGATGGCCCGGTACTGGTAGGCCTGCTGCGAAGATGACCAGACCTGAAGGATAGCCATCTTGGGCTCAATCCCTCCATTCGTTATCCGATCGTCTGACTCAGGCACGCTATCCCCGCACGCCATTAACAGCAGGATAGGCAAGAGACCGGCCATGAAGACCGCCGCTCCAACCGCACGCACATCTGCCATAGTCCATCCCCTTTCTCGTCAGGTACCCTCCCGCAACTTGCGCCTTCTGCTGGTTGTCCGCCGCCAATCTGCAAGCACCGCGCACAGTCCAAGTAGAGCCAGCGCCACAGCGAGCTCCAAGAGCCCGTATCCCGCCCCCTTCGGCTCGATCGGTGGCTTATTGACCTTTGCATTCATTGGCTAATGGCTCACAAGTGCAGTCCGGCACGGCGGAAGAAGCCCTCCAGCAGGGAATTGCATGACCGCGTCTGTTCTAACGACTCGTGGACGTCGGCTCCAAGACTC